>NZ_JBHVST010000010.1:0-44851 GCF_042885015.1 Streptomyces sp. NPDC058086
GGAGGGCGGGCCCCGCGGGGTCAGGTGCGTGCTCTCGGCGTGCCGGGCGCAGGCCCTCGTACTGGACGTACTTGGGTCTGTGCCCGGTGCGGCGAGAGGGCGTGCATGGCGTCGCAGGGCAGACGGGAATTTGACGACAGGGCCTAGACGAGCGAGGAGCGTCGGTACATCGCCCCGCCATGTGGAAGGGCCCGGCACCTGTGACAGGTGCCGGGCCCTCTCCACGTGTTGCGCGGGGACCGCCGCACCCCCGTTACCGGGGGGCGGGACGACGGCGGTCCCCGCGAGGGACGCGGGCCGGGTCAGGGCCGGGCTTGCGCGTCCGTGGCGTCCATGGAGGTCCGGGAGCCGCTCCGGAGGTCCTTGGCGCCGTTTTGGCGTCGGCCGAGGCGGGGAGCCGCTCCCGCCCTGCCGACACCCACTAATGTGCCGGACCCGTGTTAAGCGGGTGCTGCGCGGACGTGACGCGCTCGTACCACTTCCGCGAAGTTCCCTGCCGAAAGGCAGGAAGATCCCCCTCAGGAGGGGAACTTCGGGAAATATCCTCCCGCCACCTGCGGAAATCGCCCCGACCGGCGCCTTCTTGCCCGCGGGGCGCCCGTCGGCTCCTACTGCTTGGCGCCGCCCTTGGCGAGGAAGGACAGCAGGTCCTGGCGGCTGACGACACCGGTGGGCTTGCCCTCGACGAGCACGATCGCCGCGTCGGCGCTGCCGAGCACGGACATCAGGTCGCCGACCGGTTCGCCGGAGCCGACCTGCGGCAGCGGCGCCGACATGTGCTTCTCCAGCGGGTCCTGCAACGAGGCGCGCTGGGTGAACAGGGCGTCGAGCAGCTCCCGTTCGACGACCGAACCGACGACCTCGGCGGCCATCACGTCCGGGTGACCGGCGCCCGGCTTGACGATCGGCATCTGCGAGACGCCGTACTCGCGCAGCACCTCGATGGCCTCGCCGACCGTCTCGTCCGGGTGCATGTGGACGAGGGAGGGGATGGTGCCGCCCGCCTTGTCGTTCAGGACGTCAGCGACGCGCGCGCTCGGGCCGGAGTCCTCCAGGAACCCGTAGTCGGCCATCCACTCGTCGTTGAAGATCTTGCTGAGGTAACCGCGCCCGCTGTCGGGGAGCAGCACGACCACGACGTCGTCGGGTCCGAGCCGCTCGGCCACCCGCAGCGCGGCGACCACGGCCATCCCGCAGGAGCCGCCGACGAGCAGCCCCTCCTCCTTCGCGAGCCGCCGCGTCATCTGGAAGGAGTCCTTGTCGGACACGGCCACGATCTCGTCCGCGACCGTCCGGTCGTAGGCCGTCGGCCAGAAGTCCTCACCGACGCCCTCGACGAGGTACGGCCGCCCGGACCCACCGGAGTACACGGACCCCTCCGGGTCGGCGCCGACGACCTTGACCTTGCCGTCGCTCGCGTCCTTCAGATAGCGCCCGGTCCCGGAGATCGTGCCGCCGGTGCCGACGCCCGCCACGAAATGGGTGATCCTCCCCTCCGTCTGCTCCCACAGCTCGGGGCCGGTGGAGTGATAGTGCGAGAGGGGGTTGTTCGGGTTGGAGTACTGGTCGGGCTTCCAGGCGCCGGGCGTCTCACGCACCAGCCGGTCGGAGACGTTGTAGTACGAGTCCGGGTGCTCCGGGTCGACGGCCGTGGGGCAGACGACGACCTCGGCGCCGTACGCCCGCAGCACGTTGATCTTGTCGGTGCTCACCTTGTCGGGGCAGACGAAGATGCACTTGTAGCCCTTCTGCTGGGCCACGATGGCCAGCCCGACCCCGGTGTTTCCGCTGGTCGGCTCGACGATCGTGCCGCCGGGCTTGAGGGCCCCGCTCTCCTCCGCGGCCTCGATCATGCGCAGGGCGATGCGGTCCTTCACGGACCCGCCGGGGTTGAAGTACTCGACCTTCGCCAGGACGGTCGCCTGGATGCCCCCGGTCACGTTGTTGAGCCTCACCAGCGGGGTGTTGCCGACGAGACTGATCATCGAGTCGTGGAATTGCACCGTTGTCTCCGGAGCTGCGTTTTAACAGGAATGGTCCCGTCAGCCTAAGGCCCTGGGTGACGGTTCACTCGCCGTTGAGATTGGCCGACCTGCTCCACGGGGCAAGCAGTGGTTGTACGGCTACGAGGAGGTGGCGGCGACGTATGTCGAGCTTGTCGAGGGCGAGGGTGGCACGGCGGATTGCGGCGGGCGCGGCGTACGGCGGCGGCGGGATCGGGCTGGTCGGTGCCGCGGCGGTCGGGGTGGTGCTGGCCGAGGTGCAGCTGGCGAAGCGCCATGTGGGCAACGGCCACGCGCACGCGCCCCGCGCCGAGGGTCTCTACGGGTACGCGTACGCCGTGCAGGACGGCCCGCCGCTGCGGCTGACCATGCTGGGTGACTCGACGGCGGCCGGGCAGGGCGTGCACCGGGCCCGCCAGACGCCCGGCGCGCTGCTGGCGTCCGGGCTCGCCGCGGTCGCCGAACGCCCCGTCGAGATGCGCAACGTCGCGCTGCCCGGCGCCCAGTCCGACGACCTCGACCGGCAGGTGGCGGTCGCCCTCGCGGACACCTCGCGGGTGCCGGACGTCTGCGTGATCATGATCGGCGCCAACGATGTCACCCACCGGATGCCGCCGACACGGTCGGTCCGCCATCTGTCGGCCGCGGTGCGACGGCTGCGTACGGCGGGGGCGGAGGTCGTCGTCGGGACCTGCCCCGACCTGGGCACGGTCGAGCAGGTCCAGCAGCCGCTGCGCTGGCTGGCCCGCCGCGCCTCGCGCCAGCTCGCCGCCGCGCAGACGATCGGCGCGGTCGAGCAGGGCGGCCGTACCGTCTCGCTGGGCGACCTGCTGGGCCCCGAGTTCGAGGCGAATCCGCGCGAGCTGTTCGGCCCCGACAACTACCACCCCTCGGCGGAGGGGTACGCGACGGCGGCGATGGCCATCCTGCCCACCGTCTGCGCGGCGCTGGGCCTCTGGCCGGCCGAGGAGGAACGCCCGGACGTCTCCCGTCACGAGGGCTTCCTGCCGGTCGCGCGGGCCGCGGCGGAGGCGGCGTCCGAACCGGGCACGGAGGTCACGGCCGCCATGCCCACGGGGCCACGGGGCCCGTGGGCCCTCCTCAAGCGCCGCCGGCGCCGGCGCGTCCCCGCCACGGACCCGGCTCCCGCGCCGACCCCGTCCGCGTGAGGCGCCGGGTGCGTGTGACGCCGGGCGCCGAGGGTGTGTCCTGCCGCTGAGGGTGCGTGGGGGCTGGTCGCGCAGTTCCCCGCGCCCCCCAGGGCGGGGCGTCGCCCCGATTCCCCGCCCGGCCGACACTCTTCGACTGCCGGCCGGTGGGGGCTTGGCGCGCAGTTCCCCGCGCCCCTGAGACGGGGCTGCGCCCCGGGTTCTCGCGCGCCTGAACGTCTCGAGCGGCCAGGGCGAGGAAAGCAAGCGCTTAGAAATGCGGTCCTAGTCACACCGCCGGAGCGGTGACCCGGGCGGTACGGGCGGGTAACTTCCCAAGCAGCCCTGCCCGTCCACCCCATAGCGCCCATGGAGCCGTGATGCCCGAAGCCGTGATCGTCTCGACCGCCCGTTCCCCCATCGGCCGCGCTTTCAAGGGCTCCCTCAAGGACCTCCGCCCGGACGACCTCACCGCCACGATCATTCAGGCCGCCCTCGCCAAGGTCCCCGAGCTGGACCCCAAGGACATCGACGACCTGATGCTCGGCTGCGGCCTCCCCGGCGGCGAGCAGGGCAACAACCTCGGCCGCATCGTCGCCGTGCAGATGGGCATGGACCACCTCCCGGGCTGCACCATCACCCGTTACTGTTCCTCGTCCCTCCAGACGAGCCGCATGGCCCTGCACGCCATCAAGGCCGGCGAGGGCGACGTCTTCATCTCGGCCGGCGTCGAGCTGGTCTCCCGCTTCACCAAGGGCAACTCCGACTCCCTCCCCGACACGCGCAACCCCTTCTTCGCGGAGGCCGAGGCCCGCACCGAGGCCGTGGCCCAGTCCGAGGGCTCGACCTGGCACGACCCGCGCGAGGACGGCCTCGTCCCGGACGCCTACATCGCGATGGGCCAGACCGCCGAGAACCTCGCCCGCATCAAGGGCGTCACCCGCCAGGACATGGACGAGTTCGGCGTCCGCTCCCAGAACCTCGCCGAGGAAGCCATCAAGAACGGCTTCTGGGAGCGCGAGATCACCCCGGTCACCACCCCCGACGGCACAGTCGTCAGCAAGGACGACGGCCCGCGCGCGGGCGTGACGCTGGAGGGCGTGCAGGGCCTCAAGCCCGTCTTCCGCCCCGACGGCATGGTCACGGCCGCCAACTGCTGCCCCCTCAACGACGGCGCCGCCGCCCTCGTGATCATGTCCGACACGAAGGCCCGCGAGCTCGGCCTCACCCCGCTCGCCCGCATCGTGTCGACCGGCGTCACCGGTCTCTCCCCCGAGATCATGGGCCTCGGCCCGGTGGAGGCCAGCAAGCAGGCCCTCCAGCGCGCCGGCCTGACCGTCGACGACATCGACCTCTTCGAGATCAACGAGGCCTTCGCGGCCCAGGTGATCCCCTCCTACCGCGACCTGAACATCCCGCTGGAGAAGCTGAACGTGAACGGCGGCGCCGTCGCCGTCGGCCACCCCTTCGGCATGACCGGCGCCCGCATCACCGGCACGCTCATCAACTCCCTCCAGTTCCACGACAAGCAGTTCGGCCTGGAGACGATGTGCGTGGGCGGCGGCCAGGGCATGGCGATGGTCATCGAGCGCCTCAGCTAGTTCCGTACGGGTAACCACCACTGAGCCCAGCGTGACCGAATCGGCCCAGAGCCCGGTAACCACCGGGACTCTGGGCCGATTTGTGATCCAATCCCCCCCAAGATGTGACCTATCTCCCCTCGGAGAGGGATTTTCGCAGGTCAGAGCCGCTGCGCGACTAAACCTGGGGGCCAAAGTCCTGTCCTATTCGTGACGTTACGCACTGACAGCAGGATGGTCCGCCCTTCAAGCTGATGTAGGAAGTCGGGGGGTCGACTTTGAACCGGGAGTACGTCAGTGAGCGCCATGCCGATTGCTTTGCTGCTCACCACCGCCGCGACCGCGGCGGTGGGCGTCGCCGTTCTGCGCACCCTGCAGGGTCTGCGCCGGCAGATCGCGGCCCTGCACAACGAGCTGGCCGAGAGCCGCGCCACGACCGTCACGCACGGCCTCGTACCGGCGGCGCGCTCGGCCGCGGACACGGACGAGATACGCGCTGCCGTCACCGAGGCGCTCGCCGAGGAGCGGGAGCGGGAGCTCGCCGAGGCACGGGCGTTCTGGGCCGCCCAGGAGGCGCGTGACGCCTCGGACGCGCCCTCGCTGCTCGGTCTGCCCGACAGCGAGCTGTTCATGCCCCGCGAGTCGGACTTCGTGAGCCTGGAGCCCCTGGAGCCGGTCACCGAGGCGGGCCTCGACGCCGACGAGTACGCGGGTGACTCGCCCGAACTGGCCGCGGCCCGCCGCCGTCACCCCTCGCACCCGGACTTCGTCCCGGTCCAGTCACCCGTCGTGAACGACCACGAGCGCACGGTGTCCTGCCTGGAGGAGCTCGCCGAGTCCGGCACGAAGCTGGCGGACGTCCGCCCCGGCCCGCTCGGCACCCTCGACGTCTACGTCTTCGCCGACGGTACGACCCTGTGCATGACCCCCGGCCACCGCGAAACCGCGGAACGGCTGGCCGCGGCCCTGCGCGCCGGTGAATCCCCGGTCCTCCTCGGCGGTTCCGGCGTCTCCGGCGCCTACGCCCTGACCTTCGCCTGCGGCGAGGAGAACATCTACATCCTGGCGGACAGGGTCATAGCGTCTCTTTAAGTCGCTGCAGGTCCCTGTAGGTAGATCCCTGTAGGTAGGTCCCCGTAGGCCGCTGCGGGTCCCTGCCCGGCGTCACACCCCGGCTCTCTTCTGCGCCTCCTCCACCAGCACCACCGCCTCCGCCAGCTCCTTCTCGTCCCTCAGGACGACCGCCAGATCATGCGCCGCGACGGTGATTTGATCGGCGACGGCGAACATCCCCGCGTCCGGCATCTCGAAAGGCTCCGCCGCGGGGTCCTCCACACGCTGCGCCCACCGCGCCAACTCCCTGGCCAGCCCCAGCGCCTCCGCGGCGGCCCCCCGTTGCAGGCGACTCTGCGGCGCGGCCCGCAACCGGTCGGCGAAGTGGTCCACGGCTCGGGTCAGCGGCGTCGTATCAAGCACGCCGCGAGACTACGCGCCGCGACGGGACTGTTGCCAACAACCGAACCCTCAGGCACCGTGGCGTGAAGGACCGGCTTACACCCCATTGCGTCCGGAGGCGCCGATGTCCCAAGTGTTCTCCCAGGAGACCCACCGCAATCTGCTCGCCCGCATTCCCCATTGCACCGGTCGTGAAGTCTCCGACTGGCTGCGCACCGTCGACGAAGGCCCCGCCCTCTTCCGCTTCGAGGAGAAGGTCAGTTGGCTCCGCGCCGAGCACAACCTCGCGTACGGCCACGCCAAGGCGATCATTCATGAGTACGACTTGAGGAGGGCCGCGCGCAAACTGCTCTGAGCGCGCACCACCAGGACCAGGCATCCCCCATGGCAAAGGGCCCGCGAACCGTCGGTTCGCGGGCCCTTCAGGTCGGTCACCGGCCCGTTCGGCCGGTGGGCCCGGCTAGTCGTCGCCGCTGAAGATGGCGACCAGCCGCAGCATCTCGACGTAGATCCACACGAGGGTCATGGTCAGGCCGAACGCGGCCAGCCAGGCCTCCTCCTTCGGCGCGCCGTACGCGATGCCGTCCTCGATCTGCTTGAAGTCGAGGGTCAGGAAGAACGCGCCGATCAGGATCGCCAGGATGCCGACGATCGCGCCCAGCGGGCCCATGCTGCGCAGTCCGCCGTCGCCCGCGACGCCGAAGGCGACGAGCAGCAGGTTGACCGCCATGACGACCACGAAGGCGATCGCGATGGTCATACCGATGCGTGCGTACCGCGCGGTCACACGGACCCAGCCCGCCTTGTAGACGAGGAGGGTCGCTCCGGACACCGCCATGGTGCCGAGCACGGCCTGGAAGGGCGCGCCGCTCCACCGGCTGTTGTACATCTCGCTGATGACCCCGAGGAAGACGCCCTCGAAGGCGGCGTAACCGAGGATCAGCGCGGGCGAGGCCGTGCGCTTGAAGGACTGCACCATCGCGAGGACGAACGCGACGAGCGCGGCGCCGATGGCCAGCCCGTAGCTGGTGCTGGACACCGGAAGCAGCGCCCAGGCGAGGATCGCGCCCACGGTGACGGTGCCGAGCGTCATGGCCGAGCGCATGACGACGTCGTCCATCGTCATCCGGCCGGTGGAGACCGGGGCCTGCGGCGGTGCGCCGTGCTGCAGGTCCTGCTGGGCGTAAGGGTTCTGCGCGTAGGGGTTGCCACCCTGCGCGTACGGATTGGCCTGCGTGCCGACAGCGGGTCCCCCGGCCTGCGGCGCCGCGTTGAATCCCGCGTAGCCGTTGTCGCGGCTGAACCCCCGTCGCGAGAAGACCGGGTTGCTGCTCCTCATTTCACTCCTCCATGGCCACCGTGCGTGGCCTTGGCTCAAGGGTAATGGGTAGGCAAAGGATTGACCCTACTGCTTGGGGAGGATCTTTCCCTCACGCTGCCAAGGTACGCGTGTGTCTCCCGGCCCGCGCGCACTGGTACCAAGCCGTGACAGGCCCCTTACGCCCTGCCTGGCGGGGTCTCGGGACTCCGCGGCGATCAGTCCAGAGGAAACCCGGTGTAACCCTCCGCCAGGTCCGCCCCGGCCGCCCGCGAGTTGGCGATCCGGCGCAGCCGGGCCAGCTGGACGCGGTCCTCGAAGGGGGTCGCGTCCGGGGCGCGGTGCAGCAGGGTGGTCATGTCGTACGAGAACCGCTCGGCCTGCCAGACGCGGCGCAGACAGGTCTCGGAGTACGCGTCGAGACGTTCCGCCGATCCGGTCTCCTCCAGGTGGACCAACGCGCGGGCGAACGTCACCACGTCGCCGACGGCGAGGTTGAGTCCCTTGGCGCCGGTCGGCGGAACGATGTGGGCGGCGTCCCCGGCGAGGAAGAGCCGCCCGTGCCGCATGGGCTCGTGGACGTAACTGCGCATCGGGGTGACGGACTTGGAGGTGATGGCCCCGCGCTCCAGACTCCACCCGTCGGCGGTCTCGAAGCGCCGCTCCAGCTCGTCCCAGATCTCCTCGTCCGCCCACGAACCGGCGTCCGTGCCCTCGGGCACCTGGAGGTAGAGCCGGGAGACGGCGGGCGAGCGCATGCTGAGCAGGGCGAAGCCGCGGTCGTGGCGGGCGTAGACCAGTTCGTCGTGGGAGGGCGGCACGTCGGCGAGGATCCCGAGCCAGCCGAAGGGGTACGTCCGTTCGAATACATGGGAGTGCTCGACGGGTATCGCCTGCCGGGCCACCCCCCAGAACCCGTCGCAGCCGACGACGTAATCGCACTCCAGCACGTCTTCGCGCCCCTCGTGCCGGAAGCGGACCCGCGGCCGCTCGCTCCGCGCCCCCTCCACCGCCATCGCCTCGGCCTCGAAGAGCAGCGGGCCGCCCTCCTCGATCTGGAGCGCGACGAGGTCCTTGCAGACCTCCGTCTGGGCGTACACCATCACGGAGCTGCCGCCGGTCAGGGCGGGGAAGTCGACCCGGTGCCGCTCCCGCGCGAACCGCAGCTCGATCCCGTCGTGCCGCAGCCCCTCCCGGTCCATCCGCCCGCCGGCCCCGGCGGCCCGCAGCACGTCCACCGTCCCCTGCTCCAGGATCCCGGCGCGCTGGCGCTGCTCGACGTACGCCCGGTCGCGGCTCTCCAGCACTACGGAGTCGATCCCCGCGTTGTGCAGCAACCGCGCCAGCAGCAGGCCGGCCGGCCCGGCTCCGATGATTCCGACGGTGGTACGCATCCGGCACGCCCCTTCGCGTTCCGCTCAGCCCGCAGTGCGGCTTGTTTGCCTGGCGGCTTGTTCGCCTGGTGAAAGTTACTTCACCATTTCCTCGGGAGTCTGCGACGGCACGCGCTTGCTGTCAACGGTTCACGATGAAGTCGCCGAAGACGCCCCTGAGGGACGCAAAAGGACAGAAGGGTCGGAGGTGCCCGGAACCGGACTTGAACCGGTACGCCCGCGAGGGGCAGCGAGGTTTAAGCTCGCCGTGTCTGCATTCCACCATCCGGGCAGGCCATGGGCTCCGCATCGAGGTTCCGAGCCTATCGGGACGCATCCCTCGAACAACGGACGAGCGAACCGATGTTGTCTTATTTTATTGAGGTCTGAGGGTGCATCAGCCCCCGGTACGGGCCATCCGCACTTGCCAACAGCCTTTCGGGCGGCACAGACCCGCGTATACGGAATGACGGAATTTCACCGTCCGAACGGACGCACCCGCAGGAGTCGTACCCGGCCGGCGCTCGGGAAGCACTCAGGGAGCGCTCAGGGCGCGCCCTCATCCCCAGGTATGACAAGAATCTCCGCGGTCCGACCCGAGGCTGCCCCCGGAACCGGAACAGCGGCTGACTCCGAGGCGCAAAACGGCCGGGAGGATGGGACACGTCCCCGAAAACGCCGTCGTCCCGACAGGAGCACCCTCCCGTGACCAGCACGCCCCTCGCCGACCGGGCCACCACCGTGGCCGCCCGCGCCACGGAACTGTCGAAGGTCTACGGACAGGGCGAGACCCAGGTGGTCGCCCTCGACCGGGTCTCCGTCGACTTCCGGCAGGCCGAGTTCACCGCGATCATGGGCCCCTCGGGGTCCGGCAAGTCCACGCTGATGCACTGCGTGGCGGGCCTCGACACCTTCTCCTCCGGCTCCGTGCGCATCGGCGAGACCGAGCTCGGCTCCCTCAAGGACAAGCAGCTCACCAAGCTCCGCCGGGACAAGATCGGCTTCATCTTCCAGGCGTTCAACCTGCTGCCGACGCTGACGGCCATGGAGAACATCACCCTCCCGATGGACATCGCGGGCCGCAAGCCCGACCGCGAGTGGCTGGACAAGGTCATCACGATGATCGGTCTCTCCGACCGTCTCAGCCACCGGCCCTCCCAGCTCTCCGGCGGCCAGCAGCAGCGCGTCGCCGTCGCCCGCGCGCTCGCCTCCCGGCCCGACATCATCTTCGGCGACGAGCCGACCGGAAACCTCGACTCGCGCTCGGGTGCTGAGGTGTTGGGCTTCCTGCGCAACTCGGTACGGGAGTTGGGACAGACCGTGGTGATGGTGACCCACGACCCGGTCGCGGCGGCGTACGCGGACCGGGTGGTCTTCCTCGCGGACGGACGGATCGTGGACGAGGTGTACGGGCCGACGGCGGACTCCGTCCTGGACCGCATGAAGCAGTTCGACGCCAAGGGCCGCACCAGCTGACCGAGGACAACTCGCCCCCGCCGCCCCTCACCCCCGCATCGGCCTGAACGGCCTCGTCCTCGAACGCCGGACGGGCTGGAAGATGCGCGCAGCGCCCCTCAGGGGCGCGGGGCTGTGTGCATATGCGGCTCCGCCGCGGGGCGCGACCAGCCCTCACCGGCCCGCAGACAGGGCCACACCCTCCGCCTGCCGACCGCCTCACCCTCCTGGACTGAGAAACCCCATGTTCCGAACCGCCTTGCGCAACGTGCTCGCGCACAAGGCCAGGCTCCTGATGACCGTGCTCGCCGTAATGCTCGGCGTGGCGTTCGTATCGGGCACCCTGGTCTTCACCAACACCATCTCCGACGCCTACCAGAAGAGCTCCGCCAAGGGCTTCGACCAGGTCGACGTCGCCATCCAGCCCAAGACCCAGGACGACAAGGGCGACAAGGTCGGCAAGGAGCAGAAGCTCACGCAGGCACTGCTCGAGAAGGCCTCCAAGGCCCCCGGCGCCGGAACCACCGTGGGCGTCGTGACCGGCTTCACCGCGATAGCCGACAAGGACGGCAAACTCGTCGGCAGCGGCTTCCAGTCGCAGGGCGGCAACTACTGGGGCACCAAGGACGCACGCTACCCGCTGACCAGCGGCCACGCGCCGAAGGGCAAGAACGAGGTGGCGATCGACTCGGAGACCGCCAGGCGCGCGGGCTACAAGGTCGGCGACACCGTACGGCTGTCCGTCGACGGCCCCGTACTCAAGCCCACCGTCGCCGGAGTCTTCACCACCGACGACGGCAACGTCGCGGCCGGCGGCAGCCTCGCCCTCTTCGACACGGCGACCGCGCAGCAGCTCTTCCACCGCGTCGGCGAGTACGACGAGATCGACGTGAAGGCCGCTTCCGGCACCAGCCAGACCGCCCTGCGCGCCGCCCTCGACCAGGTCATCCCCCAGGGCGTCGCCTCCACCACCACCGGCAAGCAACTCGCCGACGACCAGGCGAGCGCGATCGCCTCCGCGATGAGCGGCATGAAGACCGGCCTGCTGGTCTTCGCGGGCATCGCGCTGTTCGTCGGAACGTTCATCATCGCCAACACCTTCACCATGCTGGTCGCCCAGCGCACCAAGGAACTGGCCCTGCTGCGCGCCGTCGGCGCCTCCCGCCGCCAGGTCACCCGCTCCGTGCTCGTCGAGGCCTTCGTCGTCGGCGCGGTCGCCGCGGTGCTGGGTCTGCTCGCGGGCATCGGCATCGGCGCGGGCATGCGCTCGCTGATGGGCTCGCTCGGCGCCACCGTCCCGGACGGCCCGCTGGTGATCTCGCCCGGCACGATCGCCACGGCCCTGCTCGTCGGCATCCTCATCACCATGCTGGCCGCCTGGCTGCCCGGCCGCCGCGCCGCGAAGATCCCGCCGGTCGCCGCGATGAGCAGCGTGCACGCGCAGGCGTCGACGAAGTCCCTGGTCGTACGGAACACGATCGGCGCCCTGTTCGCCGCGGCCGGCATCGCCGTCGTCCTGTACGCGACGACCATGAGCGGCTCGGACGGCCAGGCCCCGATGGGTCTCGGCGCGGTCGTCCTCATCATCGGCGTCTTCGTGCTGACCCCGCTGCTCTCCCGCCCCCTGATCGCGGCCGCGGCCCCGGTGCTCCGGGTCTTCGGGGTCTCCGGAAAGCTGGCCCGCCAGAACTCGGTGCGCAACCCGCGCCGTACGGCCGCCACCGCCTCCGCCCTGATGATCGGCCTCACCCTGATCACCGGTATGACGGTGATGGCGGGCAGCCTGCAGAAGTCGATCGACAAGATGGCCAGCTCCGCGATCAAGGCGGACTACGTCGTGTCGATGGCGAACGGCAACTCCCTCTCCCCCGAGGTGGCGAAGACCCTTTCCTCTCTCGACGGGGTCACCGACACCAGCCCCCTGCGCACCTCCCCCTCGCGCATCGACGGCACGTCCGAGTTGCTGGCGGGCGTCAACGGCGGGTCCATCGCCAAGCTCACCGACCTCACGCTCGACGAGGGCGCCTTCAAGGTCGGCGGCACGCAGGTCGTCGTGGACGACGACACCGCCAAGTCGCACGGATGGAAGGCCGGTTCGGACCTCGCGGTCTCCTACCAGGACGGCAAGAAGCAGCACCTCACCGTCGCCGGCATCTACCACGGCAACATGATGATCAACGGCATCATGGTCGACAACGCGACGCTCTCCCCGCACCTGACGGACGTCACCGACATGCAGGTCATGCTGAAGACGGCCGGCGGCACGTCCGACACGACCAAGAACAAGCTGGAGAAGGCCCTCGGCGACAACCCGGCCATCCAGGTCCAGGACAAGAAGGACATCTCCAACAACATCGCGCAGATGTTCACCCTGCTCCTGAACATGCTCTACGGCCTGCTCGCCATGGCGGTCATCGTCGCCGTCCTCGGTGTCATCAACACCCTGGCCATGTCGGTCTTCGAGCGCTCCCAGGAGATCGGGATGCTCCGCGCGATCGGCCTCGACCGCAAGGGCATCAAACGAATGGTCCGCCTGGAGTCCCTGGTCATCTCGCTCTTCGGCGGCGTGCTCGGCATCGGCCTGGGCGTGTTCTTCGGCTGGGCGGCCGGCGAGCTCGTCGGCAGCAAGATGTCGACGTACGAGCTGGTCCTGCCCTGGGACCGGATGGCTCTCTTCCTGCTCCTCGCGGGGACGGTCGGCGTGCTGGCCGCGCTGTGGCCGGCCCGCCGGGCGTCCCGCCTGAACATGCTGTCGGCCATCAAGTCGGAGTAGCGGCGCAGGACCGGTCACGAACGTCGGGGCCCCGTTCCGGATCGGAACGGGGCCCCGGCCGTTGCACGGGCGGACTGCTGTCAGCGGTCGATGCCGACCGGCGATGTCCAGTGGGCGGGGTTCCAGGTTCTGGCCCGCAGGGGCATTCCGGAGGCGCCGGAGGGCTCGGGGGTCCTGACCGCCAGTACCTGGTTGACGCCGATGCGGTTGCGCTCGAAGGCGACCGCGGAGGCCGCCATGTAGAGACGCCAGACACGGGCGCGGCCCGGACTGGTGAGCGCCACCGCCCGCGCCCACTGCGCCTCCAGGTTGCCGACCCAGTGGCGGAGCGTGAGGGCGTAGTGCTCGCGGATCGACTCGACGTCACGGACCTCGAACCCGGCGCGTTCCAGCTGGGTGACGGTCGTGCCGATGGGCGCGAGCTCGCCGTCCGGGAAGACGTACGCGTCGATGAACTCGTCGACGTCGTAGGCCGATTCGTCCCGCCGGGGCGGCCGTGCGATCTGGTGGTTGAGCAACCGCCCGCCCGGCTTGAGGAGGCGGTACAGCACCTCGGCGTACTCCAGGTAGCGCTCGGCGCCCACGTGTTCGGCCATGCCGATGGAGGAGATCGCGTCGTACGGCCCGTCGGCGACGTCCCGGTAGTCCTGCACCCGGATCTCCACCCGGTCGGTCAGTCCCTCGTCCGCGACGCGCTTACGGGCGTACGCGGCCTGCTCGTGCGAGAGCGTGACCCCGACGACGCTCACGCCGTGCTCGCGGGCGGCGTGGATCGCCATCGAGCCCCAGCCGCAGCCGACGTCGAGGAGCCGCCGACCCGGCCTCAGATCGAGCTTCTGCGAGATGAGTTCCAGCTTGTCGCGCTGGGCGCCCTCGAGGATGCCGCCGTCCTCCCAGTAGGCGCACGAGTAGACCATCGAAGGCCCGAGGACGATCTCGTAGAAGTCGTTGCCCACGTCGTAGTGGTGGCTGATGGCGCGCTGGTCGCTGCGCTTGGTGTGGAGGTGGCCGCGGCGCCTGCGCACCTCTTCCTGGGGCGGGCTGGGCGGCAACGGGAGGCCGCCCATCTTCACCAGTCCGCGGACGGCGGCCCGTACCTCCGGATCACGCAGGGCCTCCGCGACGCCTCGCGCGTCCTCGCCCCGGTCCCAGACGAGCCCCGACAGCAGGTCGAGCACGGTGTAGAGGTCGCCCTCCACTCCCAGGTCCCCCGCGACCCAGGCCCGGGCCAGCCCCACCTCACCCGGCTTCCACAGCAGCCGGCGCAGGGCGCGCCGGTTGCGTACGACAACGGCGGGGGCACCGGGAGGGCCCGCCTCCGAGCCGTCCCAGGCGCGGATGCGGATCGGGAGCGAGGCCCCCACCAACTGTTCGACAAGGCTCTTCAGCCGCAGCGCGGCGTCCTGCATGGCGTACACCTCCGAGACAACACTCCCGAACGCTCCAACACCACGTAAACACCAACTGGCCTCGTGCGCAGTCCCCCTTCCGCGTTACAGCCGAGCAAAATACCTGTAGCCGCCATGTTCTTTCGGGCGGGTGGATGGGGCGCGCGCCCCGGAACGCCGGGCGCCCCGAGGCTTTCAGGGGCGCGGGGCTGTGACATTGTGCGGCTCCGCCGCGTGGGCGCGACCAGCCCCCACGGTCCGCAGCCGGACAACGCCAAAGGGACCTCCCGCACCACGGATGGCGGGAGGTCCCTCAGGGACGAGCAGGTGACCGGAGGTCAGGAGGCCTTGGCCTTCTCCTCGGTCTTGGCGGCGGCCGGAGCCGCGGCGGCCGCGGCCGGAGCCGGCGCCGGCTTGGCAGCCTCGTAGAACTCCTCACGAGGAGTCTCGATCGCACCGAGCGAGACGACCTCACGCTTGAGGAACATCGCGAGCGTCCAGTCGGCGAAGATCCGGATCTTACGGTTCCACGTCGGCATCGCCAGCCCGTGGTAGCCGCGGTGCATGTACCACGCCAGACGACCCTTGAGCTTGATCTTCATCTTGCCCATGACGATCATCGCGACGCCCTTGTGCAGGCCGAGACCCGCGACAGCGCCCTTGTTGGAGTGCGAGTACTCCTTCTGCGGGAAGCCCCGCATACCGGAGACCACGTTGTCGCCGAGGACCTTCGCCTGACGGAGCGCGTGCTGCGCGTTCGGCGGGCACCAGGCGTTCTCGACACCGGCCTTGCGCGCGGCGACGTCCGGCACCTGGGCGTTGTCGCCGGCGGACCAGATGTAGTCCGTGCCCTGCACCTGGAGGGTGGTCTGGGTGTCCACGTGACCACGCGGGCCGAGCGGCAGGCCGAAGCGGGAGAGGACGGGGTTCGGCTTGACGCCGGCCGTCCACACGATGGTGTTGGAGTCGACCTCGAGGCCGTTCTTCAGCACGACGTGGCCGTCGACGCAGGAGTCCATGGAGGTGGAGAGGTAGATCTCCACGCCACGGCTCTCCAGGTGCTCCTTGCCGTACTGGCCGAGCTTGGGGCCCACCTCGGGAAGGATCTTGTCCGCGGCGTCGACGAGGATGAAGCGCATGTCCTCGCGGGACACGTTGGTGTAGTACTTCGAAGCGTCGCGGGCCATGTCCTCGACCTCGCCGATGGTCTCCGCACCCGCGAAGCCACCGCCCACGAAGACGAAGGTGAGCGCCTTGCGGCGGATGTCCTCGTCGGTGGTCGAGTCAGCCTTGTCGAGCTGCTCGAGGACGTGGTTGCGCAGGCCGATGGACTCCTCGATGCCCTTCATACCGATGCCCTGTTCGGCGAGGCCGGGGATCGGGAAGGTGCGGGAGACCGCGCCCATCGCGATGACGAGGTAGTCGAAAGGCAGCTCGTACGCCTCGCCCACGAGGGGGGCGATCGTGGCGACCTTGCGGTCCTGGTCGATGGTGGTGACCCGGCCGGTGAGGACCTCCGCCTTGGGCAGCACACGTCGCAACGGGACGACGACATGCCGAGGGGAGATGCTGCCGGCGGCGGCTTCGGGGAGGAAGGGCTGGTAGGTCATGTACGACCGGGGGTCGACGACCGTGACGGTCGCCTCGCCGTAGCGCATCTTCTTGAGAATGCGCCGAGCTGCGTACAGGCCTACGTACCCACCGCCTACTACGAGGATCCTGGGACGCTCCGTGGTGCTCATGCCATCGAGTATCCACCCGCCCCTGGAGGGTCGCTCGTGCGCCCCTTCACAAGCTTGGGTGGGGCCTCTGCTACACTGCGCCGCCCACGTGACCCAGGTCATGGCGCCGAGGGGGAACCACCGTGTAGTGGAGACCGTTGTCAACACCGCGTGAGCTGCCGCTCCGGGTGTCCGAACCGGTCGAACCACCCCACCGCTTCACCCGCCGGAAACACTCCTGGAACGCTCCGTCGAGCACCCTCCCGAGCCTGGTGAGCCCCCCGAGAGCACCCAAGCGGGCCCATCGTCCCCCCGCAGGGCCGAATTCCTTGTGAAGAACTTCACGAACTTTTCCGGCGGCGTGTCACCGAGAGGGTCCGAATGGCCCCCCGAGCGCGCTCATACGTTATCCGACCTGCTCAAGGGAGGCTACCAGCGGGTAGCAAAGACTCCCTCACTTCAAAGACGTACTCGGAAACGGCACCCCTCGGCCCCGTCCGGTCAGCCCCTCACGCGATGGACCACGCGATCCCGTCCAGGATGTCGTGCTCGCTCACCACGACCTCCGCCGCACCGATCCGCTCCATGATCGCGAGCAGGACGAGGGCGCCGGCGGCGATGACGTCGACGCGCCCCGGGTGCATGGAAGGGATCGCGGCACGCTCGGCGTGGGTGGAGGCCAGCAGCCGCTCGGTGATCTCGCGGACCTTCTCGTACGGGATGCGGGAGTGGTGGATGGCGGCCGAATCGTAGGCGGGGAGGTCCAGCGCGATGGCCGCGACCGTGGTGACCGAACCCGCGAGGCCGACCAGCGTGTGGGCCTCGTGCAACGGCACCGTCCGCTCGGCGAGGTCGAGGGCCGCCTCGATGTCGGCGCGTACGGCCTCGGTCTCGGTGGGGGTCGGCGGGTCGCTGACGACCCCGTCGTGCACGAGGTGCCGCTCGGTCATCCGTACGCACCCGATGTCCACGGAGCGGGCGGCGCGCACGTGGTCCTCGCCGACGACCAGTTCGGTGGACCCGCCGCCGATGTCCACGACCAGGTAGGGCTTGGCGAGGTCGTCCCGGCCCGTCAGTTCCTTGGTCGCGCCGATGAAGGAGAACTCGGCCTCCTCGTCACCGGTGATGACCTCGGGCTCGACGCCCAGGATGTCCAGCACGCCGCGTACGAACTCGTCCCGGTTCTCCGCGTCGCGGGAGGCGGAGGTCGCCACGAAGCGCAGTCGCTCCGCGCCGTGCTCCTTGATGATCGCCGCGTACTCGCGGCAGGCCGCGAAGGTGCGCTCCAGGGCCTCGGGGGCGAGGCGTCCGGTGCGGTCGACGCCCTGGCCGAGCCGGACGATCGTCATCCGGCGGTCCAGTTCGACGAGTTCGCCCGTCGCCGGGTTCGCGTCGGCGACGAGGAGGCGGATCGAATTCGTACCGCAGTCGATGGCGGCGACCCTGGTCATCGGTTGTTGTCTCCTGCTCGTGAATTCGGTTCGACGACGTGCGACCGGTCCGGGGATCCGGGGCGAAGCCCCGCCTTGGGGGGCGCGGGAAACTGCGCGCTCAACCCCCACCCACCCGCAGACAGAACACGCACCGGGAGAAGGGGGCGCAGCCCCCTCACTCTCCCTCGGACGGCGACTCCGCCGTCACCACGCACGCACCCTTGCGCCACCACTCCGGCAACATCGCGATCGCCTCGTCGCCCAGCGGATTCACCCCCGGCCCCGCGGCCAGCGAGTGCGCCACCAGCACGTGCAGACACTTCACCCGGTCCGGCATCCCCCCGGCGCTCGGAAAGCCCGCCAGCACCTCGATGGCATCGCGCCGCGCGATGTAGTCCTCGTGGGCGGCCCGGTACGCGGCGGCCAGCTTGGGATCGGTCGCCAGCCGGTCCGTCATCTCCTTCATGACGCCGTCCGCCTCCAGCGTGCCGATCGCGGAGGCCGCGCGCGGGCACGTGAGGTAGTACGTCGTCGGGAACGGCGTACCGTCCGGCAGCCGGGGCGCCGTCTCCACCACGTCCGGCTGACCGCAGGGACAGCGGTGCGCGATCGCCCGCAGCCCGCGCGGCGGCCGGCCGAGCTGTTGCTTGAAGGCCTCGACGTCCGCGTCGGTCGGCTCGGTGCGCGGGGTGGGCGGCGGGGGCGTTTCCATGCCTGTGCTCAAGTCTCTTTCTTCTTCGATTCACCGGTTCACCGGTCGTCAGGTCACCGGTCGTCAGGTCACCGGCCATCAGCTCACCGGTCGGAGTGGTCCGACTTGTCGACGCCGTCCCAGACGTTGGCGTACCAGGGGCGGGCTGCCACCCCCAGATCCGTACGCGACTGCTTCGCCGCGTCCGGGTCGATCACGATGTATCCGGTCTCGCCCGGCATCACATAGTGCAGCCGTTCCCGGATCTGCTGCTTCGCGTACGCGTCGTCCTGCCAGCGCGCCTTGAGGTCGCGCAGCTGTTCGACCCGGGCGCGGGCCCGCTCCTGCTGTCGCTCCAGATCGGCGATCTCGGCGCGCTGGGACACGTACTGCCTTATCGGGTACGCGAGGGCCACGATCAGAGAACAGAGTACGAGAGCCAGCAGCGCGGCGCGGCCGGTCAGGCGCGAGCGGCGGGCCTGGCGCTTGGTCTGCGAGCGGTAGACCCGGGCCGCCGTCTGCTCGCCGAGCAGCTTCAGCCTGGTCGCGGTGGAGAACCGGTCCCGGTCCTTCACGGCCATGTCCAGCCTCCCGTTCACACGCGCGTACGTCCCCGGACACGGTACGGGACCGGGTACGGGGACGTACGTACGACTGGCTAAGGCTTGACCGTCGGCGGGTGTCAGCCCTTGAAGCGCGGGAAGGCGCTGCGGCCCGCGTACACCGCCGCGTCGTCGAGGATCTCCTCGATGCGCAGCAGCTGGTTGTACTTGGCGACGCGGTCCGAGCGGGCCGGGGCGCCGGTCTTGATCTGGCCGCAGTTCACCGCGACGGCGAGGTCGGCGATGGTGACGTCCTCGGTCTCGCCGGAGCGGTGCGACATCATGCACTTGAAGCCGTTGCGCTGGGCCATCTCGACGGCGTCCAGGGTCTCGGTCAGCGAGCCGATCTGGTTGACCTTGACGAGCAGGGCGTTCGCGGAGCCCTCCTCGATGCCGCGGGCCAGGCGCTCCGGGTTGGTGACGAAGAGGTCGTCGCCGACGATCTGGACCTTGTCGCCCAGCTTCTCGGTGATGACGTTCCAGCCGGCCCAGTCGTCCTCGTACAGCGGGTCCTCGATGGAGACCAGCGGGTACGCGGAGACGAGCTCCTCGTAGTACTCGGTCATCTCGGCGGCCGAGCGGGACTTGCCCTCGAACTCGTACTTGCCGTCCTTGTAGAACTCGGACGCGGCGACGTCGAGCGCGAGCGCGATCTGCTCACCGGGGATGTAACCGGCCTGCTTGATGGCCTCGAGGATGAGGTCGAGCGCGGCGCGGTTCGACTCCAGGTTCGGGGCGAAGCCGCCCTCGTCGCCCAGGCCGGTGGACAGGCCCTTGGTCTTCAGCACCTTCTTGAGGGTGTGGTAGACCTCGGCGCCCCAGCGCAGGGCCTCGGAGAAGGACTCCGCGCCGATCGGGGCGATCATGAACTCCTGGATGTCCACGTTGGAGTCGGCGTGCGAGCCGCCGTTCAGGATGTTCATCATCGGAACGGGCAGCAGGTGCGCGTTCGGGCCGCCCAGGTAGCGGAAGAGGGGGAGGTCGGACGCCTCGGAGGCGGCGTGCGCGACGGCGAGCGAGACGCCGAGGATGGCGTTGGCGCCGAGCGAGCCCTTGTTGTCGGTGGCGTCCAGGTCGAACATCGCCTGGTCGATCAGGCGCTGCTCGGTGGCGTCGTAACCGACGAGCTCCGGGCCGATCTGCTCGATGACGGCGAGGACGGCCTTCTCGACACCCTTGCCGCCGTAACGGTTGGGGTCACCGTCACGCAGCTCGATGGCCTCGAAGGCGCCGGTGGAAGCGCCGGACGGAACGGCGGCACGACCCGTGCTGCCGTCGTCGAGGCCGACCTCGACCTCGACCGTGGGGTTGCCTCGGGAGTCCAGGATTTCCCGGGCTACGACGACGTCGATGGACGGCACGAGCATCTCCTTCTGGGATGTGACGCGGGTACGCGGAGCCTGTGATGGCTTCGCGACATGAGCCTAACCGCCTCGGGGGGATCGGCCAGCCGGTCGCCCACCCCTTGGGCAGAACTGAACGTACACATTGTTCCAGAACGGAACAAAAACGGGTACCGAAATCCGGGTACGAAACCCTCGGCACGAAACCCTCGGCACGAAACGCCGGATACGAAAAACCCCGCTCCGGTGCGTACGGGGGAACACGCACCGGAGCGGGGGGCCCGTGGGGACGGGGGCGACCCTCATCGGGGGCTCCAGTGTGGAGACCCCCTTCATGAGGGACCTGTCATTCAGCTGAGGCGAAGCTGCCGATCATCAGCCGAGGTGAAGCTGCTGACCCGGGTAGATGAAGTCGGCGTCGTCGACGATGTCCTTGTTCAGCTTGAACAGCTGCTGCCAGCCGCCCTTGACCTTCTTCTTCTCGGCGATCGAGCTGAGGCTGTCACCCTTGACGACCTTGTACTCGCCGTCACCCTTCTTGACCTTCTTGCCGGTCGGGGTGGAGACGGTCTTCCCGGCGGCCGGACGGGACGCCGAACGGGAGGCCGCGGTGTCCGTCGAGCGGGTGACGGTGCTGGTGCTCGGCGAGCTGTTCGACGAAGAGCTGTTCGAGGAAGACGAGGTCGACGGGGTGCTCGCACCGCCGGTGTACGCGGCGCCCGACAGGCCCGTGCCACAGGTCGGCCAGGCGCCCTTGCCCTGGGCGGCGAGGACCTTCTCGCCGATGGTGATCTGCTGCGACTTGGAGGCCTGGTTGGCGGTCGCGGCGTACGCGGTGCCGCCGTACGCGGCCCAGGTGGAGGCCGAGAACTGCAGACCGCCGTAGTAGCCGTTGCCGGTGTTGATGGACCAGTTCCCGCCGGACTCGCACTGGGCGACGGCGTCCCACTCGGAGGCGGTGGCGGCGGAGGCGCTGCCGGCCGCCATCAGCGGAGCGGCGATGGCGACACCGGTGACACCGGCGAGCGTGGCGACACGGGTCGTCCGGTTGAAAACGGTCGGACGGCGGTGCTTGCCCTTGCTGGAAAACAGCATGGAGAGATCCCCTCACCGACGCCTGCGAGGTGAGCTGTCGGGTTCGGGCGGGTGAGTGCCCGGCCGTGCGCTCTGAGCGCTCGGCTTCACCCCAAGCCACTCCCGGTCAACTACCGGGTGCGGCACTTACCTTGGGTCCCCCGCTCCTGCCTACGGCGCTGACGCGTCGACTGTTCCCGTACGGCCGTTGGCAGGATTCGGCGTTGGCGACCGTCGGGGCCCGCTGTGGCGAGCGGTCATGACCGTAAGCAGCCGATCGGCTGAATTCCAAAGACGATCAGGGCCTTTGAGATCCATCTCTCACTCGCAGCAAACCGGACATTACGCAGCGAACCATGACGCGAACTGCCCCTACTTTTCGCCCGATTCAGCACCAACTGCAAGGCTCTGACCGGGGAGGATGAGGTTCGGATCGGCGCCGACCGTCTTCTTGTTCGCGTCGTACAGCTCGGCCCATCCGCCTTCGAGGTCGAGGGCGTCCGCGATGGTCCAGAGATTGTCTCCGGCGCGCACGACGTAGGAGCCGTCGACGACATCGCGGGAGGCGCCGGCGCCGCGCGAGGCGTGCCGCCCGGAGGAGTCGTCGGTACGGCCGTCCACGGCGCTGTCGGTGGTGTTCTCGTCCGCGTTGTCGCCGCGGTGGCGCCCGGCGCCGCCCGTCGCGTTCTCGGACGTACCGGAAGAGCCGTCACTCTGGCCGGAGTTGCCCGAGTTGTCGCTCTTCGTCGATTTCGAGCCGGAGTTGCCCGCCCCCTGATCGCCGCCGCCGGTGTCGGCCTTCGTCGTGTTCTCGGTCGCCTTCCCGGTCGCCTTCGAGGACGAACCGGACGAAGACGAGTCAGACGAAGAAGAATCGGAAGTCGAGCCGGACGAGGCGGGCGGAGTCGACGTCGCAGATGAACCGGACGAACCGGCTGAATTCGATCCGTTGGGCGAATCGTTCGCCACGCCCGTGTCGACCAGGATGTCGCCCGAGTTCTTGCTCAGCCCGGAGAGCGGCCCACAGGTCGGCCAGGGAGTGAGGCCCTGGTCGTCGAGGAGCTTCTCGGCGATGGCTATCTGCTGCGAGCGGCTGGCCTCGTCGGCGCTCGACGCGTAGGTGAGACCGCCGTACTTCTCCCAGTCCGCCTGGCTGATCTGGAGTCCGCCGTAGTACCCGTTGCCGCTGTCGACACTCCACTGGCCGGCGCTCTCGCACTCGGCGACCCGGTCCCACGTGGTGCCGTCGGCCGCGCTCGCACTGGTGGCACCGAGCAACGGGATCGCGATGGCGGATCCGGTCACTCCTGCCGCGACGATGAGGGCCGGGGCCTGACGGGGGCGACGATGGCGGCCGTTCCCGGAGAGCATGCGGAAGCCTTTCACGTGACAGCAGGTGACTACGCGACGTATGAGTCGCGTTGACGAGTGAACGTATCCGCACCCGAACACTTGTCACAAGTCGATGCAGCGTAGATCACGTGAAGATCACAGAGTTGAGAGCGTGTCAGGTTTACGCGCCCGCGGGTGTATGGTCGCCCGCTATCGCGAGACCGGTACCGGAGGCGTGAACTCCACTGGAAGCGTGCGCAATCCGCGCATAATGAGCCCGCCGCGCCAGCGCAAATCGGCTGAATCTCCCGCGAGTTGAAGGTCGGGGAGACGGGTGAGGAGAGTGGCGAGCGCGGTCTGGCCCTCCAGCCGGGCGAGCGGGGCTCCGAGGCAGTAGTGGATGCCGTGACCGTAACCGAGGTGTTGGTTGTCACGGCGGGAGAGGTCGAGTGTGTCCGGCCGTTCGAACCGCGCGGGGTCACGGTCCGCAGCCGCGAGGACCACGAGGACGGGGTCGCCGGGTGCGATGTCCTGACCGCCGATGCGGACGGCCGCGGTGGCGAACCGCCACGTGGCCAGTTCCACGGGCCCGTCATAACGGAGGAGTTCCTCGACGCCGGTCTCGAGGAGTTCGCGTTCGTGGGCGGCGAGGGACTTCTGGAGGCGCGCGCGCTGCTCGGGGTGGGTGAGCAGGGCGTACGTGCCGTTGCCGATGAGATTGACGGTCGTCTCGAACCCGGCGAAGAGAAGGATGAAGGCCATGGCGGCGGCCTCGTTCTCCGTGAGGTGCTCGCCGTGGTCGGACGCGCGGATCAGGCCGGAGATGAGGTCCTCACCGGGCGCGGGCGTATCCGGAAGGCCTTCCCGCTTCTTGTGGATGAGCTCGAGCAGATACCCGCGCATCTTCTTGACCGACCGCGCGACCCCGCCCCGCGGCCCGCCACCGTGCCGGATCATCATCCCCGCCCAGTCACGGAAGTCGTCCTGGTCCTCGCGGGGTACGCCCAGCAGGTCGCAAATGGCGTAGATGGGAAGCGGGAACGCGAACTCGTGGATCAGGTCGGCGGAACCCTTCTGCGCGAACTGGTCGATCAGCTGATCGGTGAGCTCCTGCACACGCGGCGCGAACTCGGCCACCCGTCGCGGCGTGAACGCCTTCGAGACCAGCCGCCGCAGCCGGGTGTGGTCCGGCGGGTCGATGTTCAGCAGATGTGTCATCAACTCGGCCTTGCGCTCCCCTGGAATACCCGTCTTCCCCTTCGCGTGGGCGGGTTCGTCGTGGTGCGCCGGATTCTTGCTGAGCCGCGCGTCGGCGAGCGCCTGCTTGGCGTCCGCGTACCGCGTCACCAACCAGGCCTCCACCCCACTCGGCAGCCGCGTCCAGTGCACGGGGGCGTGCTCCCGCAGCCAGGCGTACGCGGGGTAGGGATCACTGGCGAACTCCCAGGTGAAGAGTTCGGGAGCGGGGCTGAACGGCGGCGGCTGATCGGTCACTCCCTGACGGTATCCGGAGGGAGGGGAAGGGCGGCACGGCGGAGGGAGGGGCCGGGGCGGAGAGGAGAAGAGCGGGGAAGAGCGGGGCGGCATGCCGGAGGGAGGGGGAGCGGGGTTGGGGATGGCGCAAGCCGCGCCCCTTTCATCCCGGACCATCCCTGAATCGGCTGCTGTTTGACTCCACGGCTCGCCGCCTCCCTAAATTCGCGCCGTGGACCCCGAAATACTCAGATCCAGCTTCGCGGTCGTCGAGAGACGGGCCGAGTTCGCGGTCAAGTACTTCTACTCGCATCTCTTCCGGCACAACCCGGACATCCGCGGGCTCTTCCCCCTGGACTTCCCGGAGGACATGGAGCGACAGCGGGACCGGTTGTTCGCGGCACTCACCTATGTGATGGAGCGGCTGGAGGATCCGACGCTGCCGGGATATCTGCGGGAGCTGGGACGGGACCACCGGAAGTACCTGGCCGAGCCGGAGCACTACGCCGCCGTGGGGGCGAGCCTGATCGCCGCGTTCGCCGCCGTCGCGGGGTCGGCGTGGAACGCGGAGGCCGAGAAGGCCTGGGCCGAGGCATACGGGGCGATCACGAACGTCATGCTCCAGGGCGCGTGGGAGGCACAGCACGAGGGTGAACCGCCCTGGTGGGACGCCGAGGTCGTGTCCCGGACCCGGTACGGCGACGACCTCGTCGTACTGACCCTCCGCCCGCACCACCGGCTGCGCTACTCCCCCGGCCAGTACGTCAGCGTCAGCGTCCCGCACCTGCCGGGCATCTGGCGTCCCTACTCGCTCGGCAACGCCCCCCGCGCCGACCACACCGTCGACCTGCACGTCAGCCGCGTCGAGGACGGGGTGCTGTCCACCGCCCTGGTCCGGCAGACCCGAGAGGGTGATGTCCTGCGGCTCGGCGCACCCGGCGGCGGCCTGACCCTGCGGGCGCCGGTCGAACGGCCGCTGACCTTCATCGCGGCCGGCACCGGATGGGCCCCGGTCAAGGCGCTGCTCCAGCAACTCGACGCCACGCACGAGGCCCGGCTGTTCCTCGTGGCCCGCGACACCTCGTACCTCTACGACCGGTCGGCCGTGGAACGACTCCAGTCCCGGTTACCCCGCCTCGGCGTCACCTTCATCTCCCCTGCCCCCGGCCGCCCCAAGGCCCAGGCCACCGAGCGGCTGCTGACCGCGCTGGGCAACCGCGCCGGCTGGGCCCGCCACGACGTCTATCTCACCGGCCCGCCCCAGCTCGTCGAGGAGATCGCCGCGGCCCTCCCCGCCCTCGGCACCCCGCCGGAACAGATCTTCCACGACCTCCTCCCACCCGCCGACCCCAGCCGCCCCCGCCCCCTGGGCCCCGCGGAGTGGCTCCTGGACCGTCCCCACCCCAACTGGCACAACCCGACAAGCCGCGCCCCCGGCAGGTAGCTCTGGGGTCCCTCCCCCTCCCCCTCCCCCCTCCCCGCTTCCGCTTCCTCAGCCCGTCTCCGTCGCCCGGATCGCGTCCCGGTAAGCCCGCGCGGCCGCGCGCAGGGCGGCTTCCGGGTCCACTCCCTCGGCCTCCGCGTGGGCGGCGATGGCCAGCAGTTCGTAGCCGACGCCTTCGCCTCGGGGGAGTTCGACCTCAAGTCCCGCCGTGCGCACGCGCGATGCCAGCTTCGCCGCGAGGGCCAGGCCCGGCTGACCCAGCGGTATCCCCTCCGTCACGGACGTCCGCCGCTTCTCCTCGGCCTTGGTGCGCAGCCAGTGCTCCTTGACCTCCTCGGGGGTCGTGGCCGTCTCGTCGCCGAACACGTGCGGGTGGCGGTGGATCAGCTTGGTGACGATGCCGCCGGCCACGTCGTCGATGGAGAAGGGTGCCTCGGCGTCCTCCTCCGCGATCCTGGCGTGGAAGACGACCTGGAGCAGAACGTCGCCGAGCTCTTCCCTGAGCTCGTCCCGGTCGCCCTCCTCGATCGCCTCGACAAGCTCGTACGCCTCCTCGATCCCGTACTTCGCGAGGCCCTTGTGGGTCTGCTGGGACGACCACGGGCACTCGACGCGGATGCGGTCCATGACCTGGACGAGGTCGAGGAGGCGGGCGCCCGGCAGGTCGTACGAGGCCGGGAGCAGCTCCAGGTCCGGCATCTGTATGCGGCCGGAGCCGGCGAGGCGGGCCAGGCCGTCGGTGAGGCGCGGCTCGCCCTCGCCGGTGGCGACGACGACCACCGTGCGGCCGTCGGCGCAGGCGTCCACCAGGTCCTGGGCATCGGGGGACGCCTCGTCGACGCTGATGCCCGCCTCACGCAGATACGGCAGCTGCGGATGCGCGCCGTCCGCGCACAGCACCTGGTCGGCGGCGCGCAGCACCTGCCAGGCGGGCCAGGACAGCAGCCCGGGGGCGACGCGGTGGCTGGTGGTGAGCAGGACGATACGGCCGGGGTCGGGAACCTGGGCGGTGGCGTCGGAGCTGGTTGCGTTCACCCCACGAACGTAACCCACGGCACCGACGGCCCCAGGAGTTATCCACAGGCAGGGAGGGAGTCGAACCGTTTATCCACAGCCCTACCCCCAGGCCAGGGCCTGGCGTTGGCCTACTGACCTACCGGCCCAGTGGACTCCTACTGCACTCCTACCGCACTCCTGGACCCACTACGCCGTCTGCTGCGTCCCGGTCGACGTGACCTCCCGCAGCCATGGCGTCTTCACATCGACGCGGCTGCTCTTCTGGACGTCCCAGGCGCCGTAGCGCGGGTTCAGGTCGACGTTCAGCTTCTTCGACGCGTCGGACATGGCCTTCCAGAACGTGGCCTTGCCCTCGGTGGTGTTCATGTCGGCGCCGAGCGCGGCGGCGAGTTTCTGGGCCTCGATCTCGGTACGGAGGTTGTCGTCGAGGCGCTGGGGCGCCACCCCGTACTGCTGCAGCCAGGCCGTCTCAAGCGCCTTCGCACCGCCCGCCTGGCCCTCCAGCGTCGCCCGCATCTGCTGCGTGTCCGCGCGGGTGACGCTCACGCCCGCGTCCTCGGCGGCCCGGTCGAGGACCTGGTCGAGGACCATGGTGTGCAGGGTGTCGCGGGTGAGGCTGCCGGTCTTGGCGATGGCCTGCTCGTACTGGGCCTCGTCCTTGACGGCGGCCCGCTGTGCCGAGCGCACCTCGTTCACCCGGCTCTCCAACTGCGCGACCGTGATCCGCCGGCCACCGACGACGGCCGCGGCGCCTGGGTGCGCCTCGCCACCGCACGCCGTGAGAAGGGGGGCCGCGGCGACGATCGCGGCGGAGAGGACGAACGCGGTGCGACGGCGGCGGTGCAAGGAAACCTCCCGAGGAGATTGTGCGACGGTGCACAAAGTCTTGCGGTGATCGATGGTAGGCAGTGGCCCGGCTCTCGGCCAGCCATTCGACCAACGATTCACGGAGACTTCGGATACCGGCGCGGCCGCCGTGACGAGCGGGACGGCCACCGTCCGCTCGTACGACCGTTCACATCCACTCGTGCGACCGATCAAGTCGGGTCACACAACCGGCCACGTCGGGTCGTACGGCCGGTCGCGTCCTGTCGTAGCGGCCCCGGCTAACCGCGCGCCTCGACCTCGCGCTCGACTACCCCGGCGACCTCGGCGCGCAGTCCGTCGCCGACGCGTGTCACGGTGATGTTCTTGGCGTCCGTGGAGTCGGCTCCGGCGTCCCCCACCAGCACGAAGTCGACCTTCTGGTGCTGCGGGGCGGTCTGCGTGGCCGCCGTGACCTCGGGTTTTCCGGTCGCGACGACCACGTCGCAGGACCGCTGGAGCAGGCCGTTGAGGTAGGGCCGCACGTTGGCCGCGGACTGCTCACCGGTCACCGGGACATAGCTCACGCGTGCGTGCGTCTTGAGGGAGGCGTCCTGCATGCCCTGCCAGACCTCGGCCGCGGCGGTCCCGGCCGTGATCCCGTCCTTGCCGGTCAGCAGGCAGGCGTCGACGTCCTTGTAGTGGCGGGCCCGGGTGTCGGGCAGCTGTCGCTTTGTGTCGGTGCGGGAGAGGAAGTACCCGGTGACCGCGACCGCGACCGCGACGATCACCGCACCCGCCACCATCGCGACCCCCCGGCCGCCCAGTACACGCGGCCACTGGAGTACCGCCCGCACACCGGCGGCGAGCCTCGACTCCTGCGTGGCGTCGCGCGCCGCCTTCGCGCGCTGCGCCTGCGGCACCTGCCTGACCCGCTTGACCACGTGGTTCCCGTACTTCCGCTTCTTCGCTCTTCCGCGCTTCCGTGCTTTCGTGCGGCCCGTGCGGCCCGTGCGGCCGATGCGGCCCGTGCGGCCGGTCCGGCCCGTGCGCCGCTAGTACCCGACTAGTACCCGACGCGCCGGGGCCAGACCGTCCAGGCGTGCACCGCCGCGCCGACCATCGACACCAGGATCAGGAGCACGTCGTCCGCGAATTCGACGCCGTGGGTGTTCTCGGGTGTGAGCGAGAGCTGCATGACCCACGCCACCATCACCGCGCAGAACCCACCGAAGACCGCCCAGTCCGCGCGGGTGCCTCGCCGCAGGGCGATCACGAGGGACGGAACAGGACACAACAGCCCCAGGCTGACGACGGGAAGCGCCGCCAGCCCGGCACGGACGGCGGACGGTCCGACGACCGCCGGCAGCCTTTCGACCCTCATGCCCCGCTCCTCCTCTTGTTGTTCTCCGGTCGTTCTCCGGTCGGCGTTCTCCGGCGATCCCGGGATGCGTCCGGATGTCAGCCGGTGATGGCGACCGGCGCGTCCCAGGCGTCGCGGTCCACGGTGATCGTGTAACCGCCGATGGTCTCCTTGCTGTTGACCATGTACTGGTGGGCGCGGCTGTGGTTGGTGAACTGGGTGGAGCCCCACGGCCAGTCCGTGGTCGTGGTGTTGGCCTTGTCCCACAGCGCGTACCAGAGGTTGCCCGGCAGGTCCGTCTTGTCGGTCGCGGTCGCGATGGCCTTGGCGCTGGAGCTGGTGAAGCCGTAGAAACCGGTGCGGTACGTCTTGGCGTGCAGCGCCTTGTCGAAGGCGCGTACGTACGTCAGCGTGGCCTTGTTGCACGCCGTGTTCGTGATGTCGTACGACTCCATGTCCAGGTAGATCGGGCTGCCCGCCTTCATGCCCAGCGCGGACGCCTTGGTCACCGCGTCCGCGGCGTCGGTGGCGCCGAGCGAGGCGGCGTTGGTGGCGGTGAGCTTCTCCGGGTTGGAGCCGGTCTGGCAGGACGGCTGGGCGCCGACGTACAGCGGGATGAGCTTCCAGCCCAGCGTGCTGACCGACTTCACCCAGGACGCGGTGAGGTTGGGCTGGCTGCAGCCGCGGTTCTTGCCGCCGATGTAGACGGCGGCCGCTCCGTAGAAGCCGGTGTGCCAGGCCTTCATCGCCGTCAGCGAGGGTGCGGCGCAGGTGTCGAAGGCGCGGCCCGTGAACGTCCGCTGGGCGGGCCAGGTGGTCGCCGCCATCGACGTCTGCGCCGCGATCCCGGCTCCGGCGACCACGGCCGCGCCTGCCGTCGCCCAAGCGATGTAGCGGCCCTTCTTAGACATCCGATGGCTGGACATCCCCACCCCATTCATGACGCGCGCACGTCACGGCGCGCACGACGCGCGGAACATGCGGACATATAGATCGAAACAAGACAGTTCAAGACACTTCACGACAGTTGAGCCCCGTCGGCGCCCATCCCGGTTCACCGACGAGAGAGGGTGACCGGCCCCCGGCGCGCGGGGCGGATCGCACCGTAACCGACGCCACCCCCTTGATCGGGAAACCCTGCACCCCAATCGCCACAAGAATCCCTCAAGCCACGGCAAAACATGGGGAGTCCATGGAACCCCGGACCGATCTACCCCCTCTTTTACCGATCTTTGGCACCCCGGTGCCTGTGCATGGCCTGTGCACCCATAGAGTCCGCTCGGCTCAACAGCACCATTTCTCGAAGAAGGACTCAGACATCCCGATGCGTCACCCCTCTCGCGCGGCCAAGGCGCTGCTCGCCGCAGCCGTGCTCCCGCTGGCCCTGGCGGCCTGCTCCTCCGGAACCACCGTCCAGCCCTCGTCCGCCAAGACGAAGCCGACCAAGGACCCCAACGCCGGTCTGCTGACGGGCGCGCAGCTCAAGAAGGCGCTGGCGCCCGCGTCCTTCTTCGCCGCCGGTTTCGCGGTCGACCCGAGCGGCGCGCGGGACTCCGGCACCACGTACACCCCGCCGAGCTCCTCCCCCGCTCCGAAGCCGGACTGCTCCCTGCTGAGCAGCACCAGCTGGATAACGATCACCGGCGACTCGGGGGTGTCCTTCGCCCAGAACGACTACGTCAGCAAGAACACCTCCGAGGACATCGCCCAGGAGGTCGACACCTACCGCGGCACGACCTCCACGACCGTGCTGACGAACCTGGAGAAGACCGCCACCACGTGCGCGACCTTCACCGACTCCGACACGCACACCAAGGTGAAGGTCACCGGCGCCACCACGCCCGGCCTGGGCGACGCCGCGTACACCATCACCCTGACCGACAGCGCCTGGCAGAACGGCTCGACCCTGATCGCCGTGCGCGCGGGCACCGACGTCGTCAGCGTCATGTCCACGGCCGGGCACGACAACGGCGCCGCCACGGCCAAGAAGCTGGCGACGCGGATCGTGACGTCCCTGAAGGGCGAACACCAGCGCGTGTGACCCGCTGGATGGGAGCATGACGCCCCCCGAGAGGTTTCTCGGGACCCGAGAAACCTCTCGGGGGGGGCTCGTAGGGCGCTCGTGGGTGCTCGGGGGGTGGATGGCATGGGCATGGACATGGGCATGGGCATGAGCGTGGACAAGCGCCTGGAAGCCGGCTGGGCCCAGCGGATCGCGTGGTCGGTTCTGGTGGTCGCGTCGCTGGGTCTGCTGGTGTGGGTGCCGTTCCTGTATGTCGCGATCCGCCGCGGCAGGGGCTCGGACTGGGGCGCCTTCGCCGCGTTCCTGCTGTACGAGCTGGTGACGCTGCCGTGGGCGACCGTTCAGTCGGACGCGGGTGATCCCGTCCTCGGCGCGGTCGCCGTCGTCACTCTGGCGATGGCGGTGTGGCTGCTGCTGTTCGCGCTGTTCGACAAGCGCACGCCGAAGTACGCCAGGGCGAACGCGGGGCGGACACACGGGCCCATGCCGGGCCCGGCGCCGGGCAACCCGTATCTGCGCTGAGGTCACCTCCGCGCTGAGGTCACCCGGAAACCCTCGTCCACGCTCAAGCCGCCCGGCGGTTCACCCCCGCCGGGTGCCGCGCACAACCCTGACGGCCGGCCAGGCCAGCAGCGCCCCGACGGCCCAGAGGAAGACGGTGAGGCCGGCCCATTCCCCGGTGCTGGTCTCCGGGTCCGAGGCGCCGAAGAAGGTGTACGAGAGGGCCAGGAGGGACCAGAGCCCCGCGAGGAGCCCGAAGATGACGAGCATGGCCGTCTGTCCGCCGGTACGCCGCGCCGAGGCCTTCTGCTGAACCTGCTGAGCCGCACCGGATCCTCCGGCCTGCCCCGCCGAAGCGGCACCCTCCGGCTGCCGCTGTTGCCTTTGCCGGGGCGGCAGGTGCACCACCGCGCGCGGATGCACCGCCGCGTCGATGGTCGCCATGGTGTGCGCGTCGATCCCGTACTCCCCCGGCTCCACCTCCACGGACAGCCCGTCGGTGCCGATGAGCCGGCGCCCGCCGTCGGCCCAGCTGAGCAGGGCGGCGCACGCGCGGAAGGCCACGGTGGCCTGCTCCTTCCCCGCCGTCAGACTGACCCCCTCGCCCCCGACGACCAGGGCCGTACCGTCCTTGCGCACGGCCTCGAAGCGCGTGCCCTGGACGGTGTACGACGAAGTGGTCGGGGCCGCCGTGTACCCGGCCCAGTCGGCCCTGTGCCCCGAGGGAGCCTGCAGCAACGCCGTCCCGGCGGCCTCCAGCGCCACCGCGTGCACATGCTGCGGCGTCGTCGCCCACAGCTCGGCGCGCAGTTCGTCGAGCCCACGCGGCGGACGGTGGGCGAGCAGTTCCTCCGCCGCGCCCGGCAGCCGCCGTACGGCCGCGTCGGGCGCGGTCAGTCTGGCGTCGCTGCGCCCGCGTACGGCCTCCAGGTCGGCCTGCGCGATCCGGCCGACCTGAAGCCCCGCGAGCACGTCGACGAACCCGCCGAGGACCGCGTCCTGCTTGGCGGGCAGGGCGTCCGCGAAGGCGGTGACGGTCGCGAAACCGTCCCGGCGGGAGGTGTAGTCGCCGGCCGCCGTGTAGGAGTAGCCGCCCTCCTGGCGCAGGGAGCGGGAGAGTTCGCGTTCCAGGACACCGGCGTAGAGCCGGGCGGCGGTGGTGTCGGTGACGACGGCGTCGAGCAGGACTCCGCCCTTGCCGTCGGAGAAGTAGGCGGGGGCGGTGGGGAGGGCGGAGGTGACGGCGGGCATCGGACTCCGCCGACCGCCGGGCAGCTTGAGCGAGAGCCCGGCCGGCAGTCGCTCCCCCGCGATCCACAGCACGGCGTTGTCCCGGGTGAACCAGGTCCCGGCCCATTCCCGTACGTCGTCCGGCCGCAACCCGCGTACGCCCCACTCCGGGTAGCTGACCAGCCCGTACCCCTGGGCCCCGTACCGCCACAGCGGCAGTTGTCCGGGCTCCCGGCGCGCCTCCTCGGTGCGCAGGATCTCCTTCTCGGTCTCCAGCCGCTCCATGGGCAGGTCGAGGAGGGAGGTGCACACACCGTCGAGGTAGGCGACGATCTCGTGCTCGGCGCCCTCCACATGGAAGTGGGTGAACGCTGCCTTGGTCGCGCCGTTGAAGTGGTAGTCGGCCAGGCCCTGGCGGTGCAGGGCCAGGTGCTCGACCAGGTGGGTGATCCCGGCCCCGGCGAGCGTCTCGTCGGCGACGCCGACACGGAAGACCAGTCCGGCGCGCATGGGCCCGGTGGCGTATGCGAAGAGGGTGGGTATGCCGTCGACCTCGGTGTGATGGATGCCCTGGCTCATCGTCTGTCTCTGCCTGTCCTGTTCGGCATCCGCTCAGCCTCTTCCGAGGGCGGCGGAACGGTGTTTGACGTACGCGTCCGCGGGCTTGCCGAGGTAGCTCCACGGGTACTCGGAGGCCAGGTTGCCCAGGGCGCGGAAGTGTGCGGCGGCGCGTGCGGTGTCGCCGATCAGCGAGAAGAGCGCGGCGAAGACGCCCTGGATGGTGACCCACCCGTACGCGGGTCGGTAGTACGGGTGCAGGACGGACCGTTCGGCGGCCTCGACGAGTTCGGCGTGGACGTGGGCCTGGCGGAGATAGTCGGTGCGCTCGCTCCCCGCGGAGGGCAGCGCGAGCCAGTGCTCCAGATGCGCCTCCGCCACCAGCCCCCCGTTGAGCGTGCCCTCGGGCGAGTTGAGCAGGCACTCGCGGGCGAACCCGTGCGCCGCCTCCCAGCTCCCGCTCCACTTGGGGCACAGCTGCTGGAGCAGCCGGGCCTGCCCGGTGAAGTGGTGCGGGTGGTACACGGCCAGTCGGTCGTACCTCCGCCGGGCCTCGTTGTGGCCGAGCTGCAGTCCCATGGCCGTGGTCAGGCGCGCGGCCCAGGCCGCGTCGTGGGACGGGTCGAGGGCGGTGGCCCGGATGAGCAGCTGCTCGGCCTGCCGCAGGTGCTCGTGCAGCTGCCGGAACTGCTCCCGGCTGACGTGCTCGGCGCGCGCGTCGGTCCGGATCTCCCAGCCGACCTTGACCTCGCGGGTCCCTAGCAGTGTCAGGGCGAGTACGTCGTCGGGGGCGGCGGCGACGAGTTCCCGCAGGGGGTGTTCGACGCCGGGCACGTCGGCGACGACGCCGACGAGGAAGGCCCGGTCGGTGCCGTGCGGCAGCCCGTCGGCGTACTGCCGGATCCCCGCCCAGTCCCGCACGGCGGTCGCCTGCCGCAGCCAGCCGGCCTCGGGGAAGGCGGAGGCGAGTTCGAAGTCGGGGGGTGGGAGGGACGCGTCGGTCGGCATGGAGCGGATGGTAAGTGGCGGGTTGGAGACGGTTTTCGGTCAGGTGTGGGGAGGCTGTGGGAACACAATGCCCAAACAGGCCATACGGGCGCCGCCTTGACCCTTCGATGACTGATCTTGACCGGAGCATGACTCGAACTTGAGTTCGCCTTGTGTGAGGTGACCTCTCGCCTTGCCCCTGGCTTGGAACAATCCATGCGACCGCTGTCACGTCACCTCCCAGCCACCGTCACCTCCCAGCCACCGTCACCTCCCCGTCACTGTCACTCTCATCCCACCGTCACCAGGAGCTCCACCCGTGGCACTCAACGCCCGTCGCGCCAGACAACTGCTGGAGATCTCGGCCCCCTTGCTGCTCCAGGGCGAGCAGGTCGAACTCACGAGCGTGGCCGGCATCGGGACGGTCTCGGTGCGCAAGCAGGCCCTCACCGCGGCGGTGGTCGGCGTGCTCAGCGCGGGAACGGTGATGGCGACGGTCACCCCGCGGCCGATGTACCTCGTCCTGACGAACCAGCGGATCCTGTTCTTCGACGGCAACCGGGGCGGCAAGCCGGGCAAGCTGCTGATCAACCTCCCGCGCCCTTACGTCACCGCGAGCGCGCCCAAGAAGACCTTCCTCGGCCTCAAGGTGGTCACCCACCTGACCGTCGAGGGCCAGCAGGGCGCCCTCAAGGTCGACTTCCCGGTCCAGACCCGCGCCGACGGCCACCGGTTCGCGACGGCATTGCCGGTGACGCGCTGACCTCGACCACGCATCGCATGGAGCCGAGGCGTATTCACCCGGGGGACTGAACCGACCCCATTCTGATACCGGAGGCGACGGCGCTCGCCACCATCGGAGGCGAGACCGCGCAGGACTGGGCGGAATACACCGAGATCGGCCTGGGCGACACCCGGAGCCGCGCATTCTGGAGGCGCCTGATGACCCTGCGCCCCAGCCGCTTCCCCGGCAGCGGCACCCTCATCGAGGAAACCCGGATCGAGGGCCGCACAGAAGGCCGTACAGAAGGCCGTACAGAAGGCCGTACAGAAGGCCGAGCCGAGGACATCCTCCGCATCCTCGACCTCCGCGCCGTCGACATCCCCGAGGCCGCCCGCGAGCGCATCACCGGCTGCACCGACCTGGAACTGCTGGGCACCTGGTTCGACCGGGCCCTCACGGCCACCAACGCGGAAGAACTGTTCGGCGCGGAGGCGTAACGAACCCGGAGGTCACAGACGCCGGCGCATGCAGACCCGCGGCCAGCGCTCCAGACCGTGGGCGGCCTCGCGTCGGCGGATGTCCTGGAGCCCGGGACCAAGCGCGCTGTCCTCCAGGAACGTGAAGCCGCAGCGCACGTAGTAAGGCGCGTTCCAGGGAACGTCGGCGAAGGTGGTGAGGGTCAGAGCGGGTATCCCCTCAGCCCCGGCCCGGTGACCGACATGGTCCAGCAGCGACCGTCCGATGCCGCGCCGCGCGCTGTCCGGGTGCACCGACACCTGCTCGATGTGCAGGTTGCCGTCGACGTGTTCCGCGATGAGGTACGCCACCGGCCTGTCGGCCTCGTCGACCGCGACCCAGGCCAGGTCGGCCCGCTGATAGTCGGCGAGGTCGCTGAGCGGGAGGGGCTCGTCGTCGGCGATCTCCAGCATGCCGATGTCGGCGAAACACCGCCCGGCGGCGCGCTCGATGTCCTGAAGGAGGGGCAGTTCGTCGATGTGGACTGCTCGGATGCGGCGCATTGACGCATTGTCGCCGAGGGAACCGGTCGAGAACCTTTCCCCGCAGCAGCCCCCGCCCGTGGATGCAGTCAGTCATGTCAGTGTCCGTCGTTGGTGTCACACCCGTGAGTGATGAACGGCATGAGGTGATCGTCCGCAGGGCCGAACAGGCCGACATCGAGGGGCTTGTCGCGTGCAGCAGCGCGCTGTTCGCCGAGGACGCCGGTACCCGGGATCCGAGCAGATTCGCTGAGGCGGGGTGACGAATGGGTCAGATATGGGCCCTGATCTGCCGTACGGGGTGCCCGAGGGCGTCCCCGAGTACGGTCAGTTCTTCATCACTGAACCAGAGGCGTGCGGGATTCCAGACGGCGATCTCGAAGCGGGCGAAGCCGCACGGCCAGTCGTCCATGAGTGACGACGTCCTCTCGGTCATTCCGACCGACCCGTACTGGCGGCCCGAACGGGCGGCGGCCGACCGTACCGCCGCGCTCCTGGCGGACCTGGCTCCCGGGCTGCCCGAGGGAGTGGACGTCGAGATCGACGTCGATTGGTACGGCCCGGTCCACCAACTCGACACCGTCCAACTGGACACCGACCACGGCGCCGAACTCGTCGACTCGCCCGCCCAACTGGAGCGCTACCACCTGGTCCTGGACCGCATGCACCAAGCCGCACTTCCCCCGGCCAAGTCCCGCGACTTCATCGCCCGACTCGCCCAAGACCTCTGAAGGAGCCCTCAATGCCCGAACTGCACTGGCAGAAGTCCACCTACAGCCAGGAGGCCTCCGCCTGCGTGTACGTGACGACCACCCCCGACGGAACGGTCCTCCTCCGAGAAAGCGACGAACCGGAGACCATCCTCACCACGGGCCCACGCCAACTCGCCACCCTGATAGCCGCCCTGCGTACCTCGCCCCGCTGACCCCAACGACTGATCGGCCGGCATGTCGCCGCGTATCAGTTTGCCGAAGCCCAAGCGTCGTCAGCCGGAAGGCTGGACGTACGGTCGTGCAGGAGGATGACGGCCTCCTTGGCGCGTCCTTCGCGGATGAAGCTCTGCCGGCTGTCTGGCTCCTCCCGGCGCCGTAGGTCGGCTGGAGGACCGCGATGGCCTCGTCCAGTCGACCGGCATCGGCCGGCGGGTCGGAGAGACGCCGTGCCCCGTACCAGGTGTCGACCTCGGGACGGGCGCTCAGAGGCTGCATCCCGCTGATCCTGGTCGATCAGCGACTGACACGGCCGACCGCCTCCTGCTGGTCCTTCCCCTCGTTACCGACTCGAACGTGCCGGAGGCAGCGCCGGGAAGGCGCGATCAGTGCCCGATGAAGCCGGTGAGCCCTTCCTTCCAGCGTCGCTCGAAGAATTCCGCAGACGTCTCCTCGACATGCAGGTCGTCATCGGCCTCAAGCTCCGTCCACGACGGAACGCGCTCCGAGCGGAGCTTCACCCCGGCCCGCAAGCTGGTGGTCCCGATCGACACAGACGAGTCGGCCATCCATGTACTGAGCCACCTTGCGCAGCTCATAGCCGTCTGTCCCGATCTCTGTGACGAACTCGAACGGTTCGTCATCGGCCGCCAGAAGATTGATGGAGATCAAGTACCACGGCCTGGACTCCGCACCCTGCTTCCGCCGGAGTTGAGCGGCCGGCGTCTGCTGGGGTCGAAACGCGCGACGGCGCACGCAGTTCGACGCCGATGACCCACAAGCGGGCCAGGCGCATTGTGGACCGCAAGGCCCGGAAGGCCGCCATCCAAGCACTGCCGACACCTTCGACAGCTCAGCCGTCATCGCGGCGCCGGCCGAAGCCAGCTGATCAGCGCGCCGAATGACTGCCATCGGATGGCGTTCCCTCGAAACCAGAGCACGCTCATCCTCCCGCTGAGCACTGCGCTCAAGCTCCGCGAAGTCGGCGACGCCCGCAGACGCCGGCGCCTGCGTCTGCTCATTCACCAGCCGGGTCAGCGTGCTCCACACCCCGACCGCCTGTTCCGAGATCCTCGCATCCGCCGAAAGCGATTGCACCTCTCCGGCTCCAGCCGCGATCAAGGCCATGCTGGCGACGCTCTGTTCGAAGAAAGCCGGATGGTCGAAATCCTGCAATGGACCGACCGCCTCACAGAATTCATCGAGACCGATCAGGACGCTGTCCGCGATCTCGCCGGAGCCCAAGCAGCCGCGAATGACCTCGTCGACCGGCTGCCGCACCGTCGATTCGAGCACCTCCAGCAGTGGAAAAAGGCGAATCAGGCACAAGGCGCCGCTGGTCACAGTAGGTTCTCGCATTCCATCAGCCGTCCTTTGCGGGCTCCTCACCTTCTTGACAGATTCTCGCCATCTTGCCCTTGCGCCGGGCGGTATGAAACGACGTCAGTTGGCGGTGAACCGCTTCGGCGCCTGGGTCGGATTGCCGCCCGAGGGAAGCTTCTGGCCGGGGCACTCGGAGAGCACCTTCTTCATCGCGGCCTTCTCCCCGCCGGTGACCCACAACCCGTACTTCTTCTTCACGGCCACCTGCGCGGCCACATACGCGCAGCGGTACCTCTTGTTGGGCGGGAGCCAGGTCGCGGTGTCGCCGTCGCCCTTGCTGCGGTTGGTGCTCGCGTCGACGGACAGCAGGTTGAGCGGATCGTTGGCCAGCGCTATCCGCTTGCTCGCGTCCCAGTACTTGGCGCCCTTCTGCCAGGCGTCCGAGAGCGCGACGAGGTGGTCTATGTCCACCAGACTGCGGCCGCGCTTGTACGTCACTTCCTTACCGGAGTACGGGTCCGGGTCGAGCGCCCCGGAGACCACCTTGCAGGTGCCGCCGGTGAACTTCACGTTCTTCAGGTCCCGCTTGAGGATGTCGTCGCGGGTGTCACACTTGTTGGAGTCCGTGTCGGCCCAGGCCGTGCCGAACCTCGCCCTGCTGTAGCCCGTCTTGGGCGCGCGCCCCTTGACGGTCAGCGAGTCCACGGCGGTGAGCGCGGCGCCGCCGCCGGCCACCGTGCCCTGCGGGCCGGCGGAACCCGTGGTGTCCTTCTTGCAGCCGCTGACCCCCGCGCCGACGACGAACAGCACCAGTGCGGCAGCCGCCGCCCCACCCCTCAGACGCACCACGACGCCCCTCCCCTTGTTCCCCGGGTCCGCCCTGCACAGGGCGCGTTTCCCTGGTGCCCACGGTAGCGGCGGGTATGCCCAGGCCATACCCTCCTTCAACGGGCAATAGGTGCACGCCGGGCGTATCGTCGGGGGTGACATACCTCCGGAAGGAGCTCCCGCATGGGCATCTTCGACAGATTCAAGGATCAGGCGAAGTCCAAGGGCAAGGACATGTCCGACGCCGGGGAACGGGAGATCAACGAGAAGACGGGCAACAAGTACACGGACCAGGTCGACGACGCCCAGCAGAAGATCGAGGGCGCGGCGGGCATGGACCGCGAACCGACCGACCGGCCCGATCAGCCGTAGTCCCCGGTCAGCCGTAGCCGCTCAGACGCGCGAGGCACGACACACCCACCGATCGACCCGTGACACCGAGGCCGTCCGCGAAGCTCCACTCCCGCGGGCGGCTTCACTTGCGCCGCCCGGCACCGCACGCACTCACGCTCACAGCTCACGCCCCCACGCACTCCCACACCCCGACACTCTCCCTTCACACCTTCCCGATCCCCAGCGTGGACTCCGACGGCAGCAGCCCCGAACCCAGCACCGCGACCCAGAACTCACCGAGCAGCTCGGTCAGTCGGCTCCGGTCGGCCGGGGTGAGGGCGAGCCAGGGCGCGGCGGCCAGTTCGTCCGTGTGGCGTTCGACCTCGGCGCGCAGCTCGCGGCCCGCGGGTGTGGCGGTGCCGGATTCGGTCACAAGGCCGCGCGCGGCGAGGCGTTCACGGGCGGCGCTCCACTCTTGCGCGCTCCAGCCACGGCTCTCGAAGCGCTCGACGGAGGCCGCGCCGATCGCCGCGAAGGAGACGAGCGCTTCGACGGGGTCGAGCCCGGCGACGAGCAGCGCCGCGAGGTGGCCGTCGCCCCGGTGCTCGCGCAGGATCGTCGTCGCATGCCACAACTGGAGGTGCGGGGCGGCCGGCCACGCCGGCTCCGCGTTGGCCGCGGCCATGGGCCGACCCGCGGTGTTCGCGGCCTCGGCGGCGCGGCGCAACAGCCGTGCGGCCTCGACGAGTTCGGGGCTCGCCGCGCGGTCGCCGAATATCGCGCGGTACGCCCGGTCCATCCCCCGCTCCCTCGCCTTCAGCACGTCCGCGGGGCTCGCGATGTCCCACGCGGAGTCCATGTGCGCGGCGACCATCCGCGGGCTGAAGCTGTAGAAGGCGGAGGACACGCGCTCGCTCCCGACCGCCCCCAACGGCGCGGCACGGAAGGGGAAGTACGTCGGCCAGCGCTCCTCCGCCGACCCGGCGTACCCGAGCGCGGCCGACTCCTCGAAGACCTCCGGCGCGTAGTAGAGCACGGCGTGCAGGGGCTCCAGCAGATGCCACAGACGGCGCACCTGCGCGACCTGGCCCGCCGGGCAGGCGTCTCGCACGCGGCTCCGGCCCACCACTTCAAGGACCGCACCGGCCTGCTCACGGCGATCGCGGCCGAGGGCCACGCGCTGCTGTCGGCCGCGCTCACCGAGGCCACGGACCTACGGGACGCGGGCGTCCACTACGTACGCTTCGCGCGTGAGCACCCCGCGCACTTCCAGGTCATGTTCACGCCGGAGCTGCTGCGCGAGAACGACCTGGAGCTGACCACGGCCCGCGCCCTGACCGCGGACCGCCTGCGCCAGGCCGTCTCCGACCGAGTGCCAAAACCGGGCACCGACCCCCGCCTCGCCGGAGTCGCCGCCTGGTCCCTGGCCCACGGCTTCGCCACGCTGCTCCTCGGCCACAACCTGGACGGCGCGGTCGGCGACCAGGACCCCGAGGAGGTCTTCCGCATCCTGACGGGAATGCTGTTCCAGCCACCGTCGGCGTGACACTGGCCTCCACCACCAGCGTGCCGATCCGTACGACTCCTCCAACCCCTACGACCCGAGAATCGTCGCCAGGAACTCCCCGGTCCACCCCAGCAACTCCCGCCCGACCAGCGGCTTCCCGCCGACCTTCGCCGTCTTCGGGCGGGGCACCAGGAGCTGGTGGGCGGCCGGCTTGATGACCGTGCCCGGGTAGAGCCGCTTGAGGCGGAGTTCCTGGGACTCGCGCAACTCCGCCGGTGCGAAGCGGATGTTGTTGCCCTGAAGCACGACCTCGCCGACGCCGCACGCCCGCGCGAGCATCCGCAGGCCCGCTACCAGCAGCAGGTTCTCCACCGGCTCGGGCAGCTTGCCGTAGCGGTCGGTGAGTTCCTCGCGTACGGCCTTGACGTCCTCCTCCGTGTTGGCGGAGGCGATGGCGCGGTAGGCCTGCAGACGCAGCCGCTCGCCCGGCGCGTAGTCGTGCGGGACGTGCGCGTCGACCGGCAGCTCGATCTTGACCTCCAGGGGCGGCTCCTCCTCGACTCCGCCTTCCAGGGAGGCCCGGTAGTCCGCGACCGCCTCGCCGACCATGCGGACGTACAGGTCGAAGCCGACGCCCGCGATGTGACCCGACTGCTCGCCGCCGAGCAGATTGCCCGCGCCGCGGATCTCCAGGTCCTTCATCGCCACGTACATGCCCGCGCCCATCTCCGTGTGCTGGGCGATGGTCGCGAGCCGCTCGTGCGCGGTCTCCGTCAGAGGCTTCTCCGGCGGGTACAGGAAGTAGGCGTAGCCGCGCTCACGGCCTCGGCCCACCCGACCGCGCAGCTGGTGCAGCTGCGAAAGACCGAAGTTGTCGCCGCGCTCCACGATCAGCGTGTTGGCGTTGGAGATGTCGATGCCGGATTCGACGATCGTGGTCGACACCAGCACGTCGAACCTCTTCTCCCAGAAGTCGACGACCACCTGCTCCAGAGCCTGCTCCCCCATCTGGCCGTGCGCCGTCGCGATACGCGCCTCGGGGACGATCTCACGCAGCCGCGCCGCCGCCCGGTCGATCGACTCGACCCGGTTGTGAATGTAGAAGACCTGGCCCTCGCGCAGCAGTTCGCGGCGGACGGCCGCGCCGATCTGCTTCTCCTCGTACGGGCCGACGAAGGTCAGCACCGGGTGCCGCTCCTCCGGCGGGGTGGTGATCGTGGACATCTCCCGGATGCCCGTCACCGCCATTTCGAGCGTACGGGGAATGGGGGTGGCGGACATCGTCAGGACGTCCACGTTGGCGCGCAGCTTCTTCAGCTGCTCCTTGTGCTCGACGCCGAAGCGCTGCTCCTCGTCGACGATGACCAGGCCCAGGTCTTTGAACTTGGTCTCGGCGGAGAACAGCCGGTGGGTGCCGATGACGAGGTCCACCGCGCCGTCCCGCAGGCCTTCCAGGACGGCCTTCGCCTCCGTGTCGGTCTGGAAGCGGGACAGGGCGCGGACGTTCACCGGGAACTGCGAGTAGCGCTCGGAGAAGGTCCCGAAGTGCTGCTGCACCAGCAGCGTCGTCGGCACCAGGACCGCGACCTGCTTGCCGTCCTGCACCGCCTTGAAGGCCGCGCGGACCGCGATCTCCGTCTTGCCGTAGCCGACGTCGCCGCAGATCAGGCGGTCCATCGGGACCGTCTTCTCCATGTCCTCCTTGACCTCGGCGATGGTGGTGAGCTGGTCGGGGGTCTCCGCGTACGGGAAGGCGTCCTCGAGTTCGCGCTGCCAAGGGGTGTCGGAACCGAACGCATGACCGGGGGCCGCCATGCGCGCGCTGTACAGCTTGATCAGGTCCGCCGCGATCTCCTTGACCGCCTTCTTGGCGCGCGCCTTGGTCTTCGTCCAGTCGGCGCCGCCCAGGCGGTGCAGGGTGGGGGCCTCGCCGCCGACGTACTTGGTGATCTGTTCCAGCTGGTCGGTGGGGATGTAGAGGCGGTCGCCGGGCTGGCCGCGCTTGGCCGGGGCGTACTCCACCACCAGGTATTCGCGAGTCGCGCCCTGGACGGTCCGCTGCACCATCTCGATGTAGCGGCCGACACCGTGCTGCTCGTGCACGATGTAGTCGCCCGCTTCGAGCGTGAGGGGATCGATGGTCTTGCGGCGGCGGGCCGGCATGCGCGCGCCGTCCTTGCCTGCCGCCTTCTGGCCGGAGAGGTCGGTCTCCGTGAGGACGGCGAGCCTGAGCGCCGGGTCCACGAAGCCATAGTCGATCGAACCGCACGCGACCTGCACCACGGCGGGCGTCAGCTCGGTCAGCTCCGCGTCGAGGCGGGCCGCGATGCCCTCGCCGCCGAGGACCTCGACGGTACGGGCGGCGGGGCCGTGCGCCTCGGTGACGTACACCGTGCGCCAGCCGTCCGCGAGCCAGCCCTTGGTGTCGGCGAGCGCCCTGGCCGTGTCGCCGCGGTAGGTCTCGGGGGCGTGCATGCCGAGCTTGAGGGTGTCCGCGTCCAGCTCCTCGTCGGCCGCGAACGGCGACACCGACCACCACATCATGTCCAGCTCGCGCGCCCGGTCGCGGACGTCCGCGATGGCCCACAGGGAGGCCGCGCCGACGTCGATGGGGGCCTCGCCACCCCCGGCCGTCGCCGCCCAGGACGCCTGCAGGAACTCGTGCGAGGTCGCCACCAGGTCCGCGGCCCGCGTCCGCACCCGCTCCGGGTCGCAGACGATGGCCATCGAGCCCTTGGGCAGGACGTCGAGCAGCAGTTCCATGTCGTCGACGAGGACCGGAGCCAGCGACTCCATTCCTTCCACGGCGATGCCCTCGGCGATCTTGCCGAGCAGTTCGCCCAGCTCGGGGTGTTCCTCGGCGAGCCGGGCCGCCCGCCGGCGCACCTCGTCCGTCAGGAGCAGCTCGCGGCAGGGCGGCGCCCACAGTCCGTGCTCGGCGACCTCGAGGGAACGCTGGTCGGCGACCTTGAAGTAACGGATCTCCTCGACGTCGTCGCCCCAGAACTCCACCCGGAGAGGGTGCTCCTCGGTGGGCGGGAAGACGTCCAGGATGCCGCCGCGTACGGCGAACTCGCCGCGCTTCTCGACGAGCTCGACCCGGGAGTACGCGGCTGCCGCGAGCGCCTCGACGATCCCGCCCAGGTCGGCGCTCCGCCCCGTCCGCAGGGCGACCGGCTCCAGGTCTCCCAGGCCCTTGACCTGCGGTTGCAGCACCGAACGTACCGGGGCGACGACGACCGACACCGGGCCGGTCTCGGGGTCGTCGGGGCGCGGGTGCGCCAGGCGGCGCAGCACGGCGAGACGGCGGCCGACGGTGTCCGACCGGGGGGAGAGCCGCTCGTGCGGGAGCGTCTCCCACGACGGGTACTCCACGACCGTGTCGGCCGGGAGGAGGGACCTGAGCGCCGCGGCCAGGTCCTCGGCCTCACGTCCCGTCGCCGTCACGGCCAGTACGGGGCGGCCGGCGTCGCGGGCCAGGGCCGCCACCGCGAAGGGGCGGGCGGCGGGCGGGCCGACCAGGTCGATGTGCATCCGGTTGCCGTCGGTGGCGGCCTTCACCGCTTCCGCGAGGGCGGCGTCCTTGACGACGGCGTCGAGCAGACCGTGCAGGCTCATGAAGGGCTTCCATCCCGGAGAGAGGGCAACGCGAACCGCCCGACACGTCTCGACGGGCCGGGGTTGTCCAGCCTACGACGGCGCCGCGCTCCCTGTGAGACGCAAGAGGTGGACGGCCCCCGGCCCCGGTGCGACGGCCCGTCGGGGAATCGGGGCGCGCCCCCGTCTCAGGGGCGCGGGGCTGTGTCCATGTGCGCTGTGTCCATGTGCGCTGTGTCCATGTGCGGCTCCGCCGCGGGGCGCGACCAGCCCCCACCGCCCCGCAGCCGAACAGCCCGGCTCCCGCCCCGCCCCACCCCACTGGAAGTGACCCGCACCACACCCCACCCTCAACCGTCAACCACTTCCCACGTCCCCGGCGTATACCCCGTGACACGTGATCACGTACCGGGAGCCGCATGAGCTCGAACCCGACCCCCGCCGACACAGACACCGCCACCGCCACCGCCCCAAGAACCGACAGCGTCCCCATACCCCCGCCGGTCACGGCCGTCCTGGGCCG
>NZ_JBHVST010000010.1:44861-175575 GCF_042885015.1 Streptomyces sp. NPDC058086
GGGGCTTCCGCCGTCGGGGGCCGGCCCCGGGCGCCCCCGCGACCCCCAGCTCCTGGCGGTCCTGTTCTTCACCGCGTACGCGACCCTGTCGGTCTGCCGCTGGCGGCATCTGGCGACCCGTTCCTGGGACCTCGGCATCTTCGAGCAGGCCGTCCGCGCCTACGCCCACCTACGCGCCCCCGTCGCCGATCTCAAGGGCCCGGGCAGCAACCTCCTCGGCGACCACTTCAGCCCGGTCACCGCCCTCCTCGCGCCCGCCTACCGCCTCTTCCCCACCCCCGTCACCCTCCTCGTCGCCCAGGCCGCGCTGCTGGCCCTGTCCGCGGTCCCGGTCACCCGTGCCGCCGCCCGGCTCCTCGGCCGCTCCCGGGGACTGGCGCTGGGCCTCGCGTACGGGCTGTCGTGGGGGATCCAGCGCACCGTCGACTTCGACTTCCACGAGATCTGCTTCGCCGTCCCGCTGATCGCCTTCGCCCTGGAAGCGGTCCTGGAGCGACGGTGGCGCGCGGCCCTCCTGTGGGCGTTCCCGCTGGTCCTCGTCAAGGAGGACCTCGGGCTCACCCTGGCCGCGATCGCCCTGGTCGTGGCCGTGCGGGCCCGTAGGGCCGCCCCGCGGACGGCCCTGTGGGCGCTCGGGGCCGGCGTCCTCGGAGTGCTGGCCGCGGTGCTCACCTTCACGGTGGTGATCCCTGCCTTCAACACCGCGGACACCTACAGCTACTGGAACAAGGCGGGCGGTGATCCCCTCGACGGCCTGGGCACCAAAATCCGCACCCTCGCCTGGCTGCTGATCCCCACCACCGGTCTGCTGGCCCTGCGCTCCCCGCTCCTCCTGGTCGCCCTGCCGACCCTGGGCTGGCGTTTCCTCTCCTCCGACCCGCACTACTGGGGTACGGACTGGCACTACAGCGCCGTCCTGATGCCGGTCCTCTCCCTCGCCCTCGCCGACGCGCTCGCCCGGGCCCGCTGGAGCCCGCGCCCATGGCTGCGCTCGTACGCGCTGCACCTGCCCACGGCCGTCGTCGCGGGCGCGCTCGCGCTGACGACCTCGCTCCCGCTGTCCGCGCTGGGCGAGCCCGCCGCGTATCGCAAGCCCGCGCGCGTGAGTGCCGTCGAACGGCTGCTGGCGCGTGTCCCGGACGGGGCGAGCGTCGAGGCGAACGTCGGCCCGAGCAGTCGGCTCGTCGCACGCTGCCGGGTCTTCTGGACGGGCGGCACCGGTGGCGTCACCCCGGACTTCATCGCCCTCGACGACTCCGACCACTCGATCCAGGACGTCCAGGCGTACGCCGGCCGACTGCACCCCCGTGCCGCGTACGACGTCGTGGGCGCCGCCTACGGCTACGTACTCCTGGAGCGGCGCGCTTGAGACACCGCGTACGGCCGCGGGCCCGGCCCAGGAGGTGATGTCCTCCTGGGCCGGGCCCGTCCCCCGTAACCCCCGTATACGGTGGCTTTGCGGCGGCTGCTGCTGCCGGCTAGTCGGTGGCGATGGCGTTCAGTACGTTCATCCGGCCCGCCCTGAACGCCGGGATCAGGGCGGCGAACAGGCCCACGAACGCCGAGCCGATGAAGACCCCGATGATGGTCGGCCAGGGGATCTCCAGGACCTTCAGGCCCTCCAGGGCGAGGAGCTTCTGGGCGGTGGCACCCCAGCCCATGCCCAGGCCGAGGCCGAGCAGCGCGCCGAAGAGGGCGATGACGACCGACTCCAGGCGGATCATGCGGCGCAGCTGGCGGCGGGACATCCCGATGGCGCGCATCAGGCCGATCTCGCGTGTCCGCTCCACCACCGACAGGGCGAGGGTGTTGATCACGCCGAGGACGGCGACGACGATCGCGAGGGCGAGCAGGCCGTAGACCATGTTCAGGAGCTGGCCGATCTGGTCCTTGAGTTCCTGCTTGTAGTCGCTCTGGTCGCGGACCTGGTACTGCGGGTACTGCTCCATGGACTTCTTCAGGGCCGCGTACGCCTGCTTCTCCTGGCCGTTCTTGGCGCTGGCGAACATGATCTGGTCCGGCGGGATCCGGTTGGCCGGGAGGTACTTCCGCATGGTCTCGGTGCTGACGTACCGCGCGCCCTTGTCGATGACCACGTCGTCGTCGGTGATCGCGGCGACCTTGAGCTTCGCCGTGCTGCCGCCCTTGAAGGCGACGGTCAGGGTGTCGCCGAGCTTGACGTGGTGTTTGGTGGCGAACTCCGAGCCGACGGACATGGAGTCCTTGGCGTAGGCGGCGGTCAGTTCACCGGCCGTCGTCTTGCGGTGCAGGTCCTGTGCGTAGGTGGGGTCGGCGGCCGTGACGCCGTCGCTGTCCGAGAAGCCGCCGGGGGTGACGATCTTGGCCTCGATGTCCCGGTAGTGCGTGACGTGTTCCAGGCCGGGCGTGGTCTCGATGGCCTTCGCCGCCTGCGGGACGATCCGCTGGTTGCCCTGGATGATGAAGTCGGTGCCGACCGACTTGTCGAGTTCGTCGGTCGCCGAGGCGACCATGGACGAGCCGACGACCGACAGGCAGGCGACCAGGGCGAGGCCGATCATCAGGGCCGCGCCGGTGGCTCCGGTGCGGCGCGGGTTGCGCAGCGCGTTGCGCTCCGCCATCCGTCCGACGGGGCCGAAGAAGCGCAGCAGCACCGCGCTGATCACCCGGACGACACCGCCCGCGAGCAGCGGGCCGATGATGACGAACCCGATCAGGGTCAGGACGACTCCCGCACCCAGCACCAGCGAACCGTCGCTCGCCTTGTCGGCATTGGCCGCCGTGAAGAGCGCGAAGGTTCCGGCGCCGGTGAGGACCAGGCCGATGATTCCGCGGACGAGACCGGCCTTGCCGTCCGCCGGTGTACCGGCGTCGCGCAGTGCGGCCATCGGGGAGACCTTGCCGGCCCGGCGGGCGGGCAGATAGGCGGCGAGGACGGTGACCACGACACCGAGCACGAGTCCGATGACCGGGGTCGTCGCCTTGACCGTCAGATCGCGGGTGGACAGGTCCATGCCCGCCGCCGACATGAGCTTCATCAGGCCGATCGCGAGGCCGACGCCCGCGCCGACGCCGAGGATCGAGCCGAAGACGCCGAGCAGGGTCGCCTCGACCAGGACGGACCGGTTGACCTGCTTGCGGGACGAGCCGATCGCCCGCATCAGGCCGATCTCGCGGGTGCGCTGGGCGACCAGCATGGAGAAGGTGTTGATGATCAGGAAGATGCCGACCAGGAAGGCGATCCCGGCGAAGCCGAGCATGGCGTACTTGATGACGTCCATGAAGGAGCCGACTCCGGAGCGGTTCTCGTCGGAGTACTCCTTCTGTGTCTGCACCTTGTACGCGCCGGCGCCGATCGAGGAGATGACGTTCTGCTTGAGCGTGTCGTCGGTGACGCCGGCGGTGGCGGAGAGGTTGATGTGGGTGAACCGGCCGGTGGTGCCGAGCAGTTCGCGCTGGGCGGTGGCGGTGTCGAAGTAGACGACGGCTGCGCCGGGGTTGGTCACCTTGAAGGTGGCGATGCCGACGATCCGGGCCTTGAAGTCACCGGTGACGGCGATGGTGCGCAGTTCGTCGCCGAGCCCCAGGTGGTGCTTGTCGGCGGTGTCGGCGTCGACCATCGTCTCGGTCGGCCCGCGCGGGGCGCGACCGGAGGTGATCTCCATCGAACGCAGGTCGTTGCGGGTCCAGTTGCCGGCGATCGTCGGGGCCCCGGTGCTCGACCCCATGTTCTTGTTGGCGCTGTTGACGACGGTCACGTTCATCGAACTGACCGCGCCCTCGGCGTACTTGACGCCCTCCGCCTTCTTGGCCCGCTCCAGGACCGAGGCGGGCAGCGAGTCGGGCCTGCCGTTCTGCGGGGTGCTGTCGCTCTTGGCCGCCTTCGGCGAGACGGTGACGTCGGAGGAGGTGGCGGCGAACAGCTTGTCGAACGTCGTGTTCATGGTGTCGGTGAACACCAGCGTGCCGCAGACGAAGGCCACGGACAGCAGCACCGCCACCGCCGACAGCGCCATCCGCCCCTTGTGCGCGAAGAAGTTGCGCATCGAGGTCTTCAGGACGGTCATGACGTACGCCCCCGCGCGTCGAAGTCCTTCATGCGGTCGAGGACCTGATCGGCCGTCGGCTGGTACATCTCGTCGACGATCCGGCCGTCGGCGAGGTACAGCACGCGGTCCGAGTACGAGGCCGCCACCGGGTCGTGCGTCACGATCACGATGGTCTGGCCGAGCTCGTCCACCGAGCGGCGCAGGAAGCCCAGCACCTCGGCGCCCGCCCGGGAGTCGAGGTTTCCGGTCGGCTCGTCCCCGAAGATGATCTCGGGCCGCGCGGCGAGCGCCCGCGCCACCGCGACGCGCTGCTGCTGGCCGCCGGAGAGCTGGCTGGGCCGGTGCTTGAGCCGGTCGGCGAGTCCGACGGTCTCCACGACCTGGTCGAGCCAGCCCTTGTTCGGCTTGCGGCCCGCGATGTCCATCGGCAGCGTGATGTTCTCTATCGCGTTCAGCGTCGGCAGCAGGTTGAACGCCTGGAAGATGAACCCGATCCGGTCCCGGCGCAGCTGCGTGAGCTTCTTGTCCTTGAGTCCGGTGATCTCGGTCTCGTCGAGGTAGATCTGGCCACTCGTCACGGTGTCGAGTCCGGCGAGGCAGTGCATCAGCGTGGACTTGCCGGACCCCGAGGGGCCCATGATCGCGGTGAACTGCCCCCGCGCGATGTCCACGTCGACCTGGTCCAGGGCGACGACCCGGGTCTCTCCGGACCCGTACGCCTTGACGACCTGCCGCGCCCGCGCGGCAACGGCCGTACGCCCTCCAGTGCCCCCGTGCCTGGGAATGGTCACAGCCGATGTCACGGTGTATCTCCTATGTCGGTCAGCGGACGAAGTGCTCTTCGCTACGTCGGTAAGTCTGGTGGCGGGGGGTGGTCCGGCGCGCTGGTGCCCAGCGCAGTCTTCTACGGGGGAAAACCCCACCCCCGTGGGTCCGGCCCACCGCCCTCAGCGGCATAAAGCCAGGTTAAGGACGGCCCCGCCCCGTCTCGTCCTCCGCCGGTACGAACGCCCCCCGAGCCCTAGTGGGGAGAGACCCCTAGGGGCAGTCCACCCTTCGGTGGAGTCGCTCTCGGGGTTGCCTCCACCCTCGGTCCCAGTCAGCGTCCACCCTCCCGCTACGTGAAGGTCAAGTGAGATGGTGGGGGACGGCGGATAGTTGCAGGGGGAACCGATCAGGGGAGGCGCTCCAGTGGGCCAGGGGGACACCGGAATACGGGCCGCGGCGACGAAGCGCCCATCGGCCTCGCGCAGCCGCAGGGGTGCCGTCGTCGCCGCCCTGATGCTCTCCATGGCGCTGGCCGCGCTCGACTCCACCATCGTCTCCACGGCCGTACCGCAGATCGTCGGCGACCTCGGCGGCTTCTCCGTCTTCTCCTGGCTGTTCTCGGGCTATCTGCTCGCGGTGACGGTCACCCTGCCGGTGTACGGGAAGCTCTCCGACACCTTCGGCCGCAAGCCGGTCCTCGTCGCGGGCGCCGCCGTCTTCCTCCTCGGCTCGCTGCTGTGCGCCACCGCCTGGAACATGGCCGCGCTCATCGCCTTCCGGATCGTGCAGGGTCTGGGCGGCGGCGCGTTGCAGGGCACGGTGCAGACGCTCGCCGCGGACCTCTACCCGCTCAAGGAGCGCCCCAAGATCCAGGCCAAGCTGTCCACGGTGTGGGCGACCTCGGCGATCGCGGGCCCCTCCCTCGGCGGGGTTCTCGCCGCGTACGCCGACTGGCGCTGGATCTTCCTCATCAACCTGCCGATCGGCGCGCTGGCGCTGTGGCTGATCGTCCGCCATCTGCACGAGCCGGTAAGGGAGTCCTCCGGCCGCCGCCCCCGGATCGACTGGGCGGGCGCGCTGGCCGTCTTCGCCTGCGGCGGTGTGCTGCTCACCGCGCTGGTGCAGGGCGGGGTCGCCTGGGACTGGCTGTCGGCCCCGTCGCTCGCCCTGTTCGGTACGGGACTCGCGCTGATCGGTGCCGTGGTCGTGATCGAACGCCGGGCGGCCGAGCCGATCATCCCCGGGTGGGTGTGGCGGCGCCGCACGATCGCGGCTGTCAACCTGGCGCTCGGCGCACTGGGGTTGCTCATGGTCGCCCCCACGGTGTTCCTGCCCACGTACGCGCAGGCGGTCCTCGGCCTCGCACCCGTCGCCGCCGGATTCGTGCTCTCCGTGTGGACGTTGAGCTGGCCGGTGTCGGCGGCGTTCAGCCAGCACGTCTACGGGCGGATCGGCTTCCGCAACACCGCGATGCTCGGCATCGCCGCCGCGACCCTGATCCTGCTCGCCTTCCCCTTCCTGCCCTATCCCGGCGAGCCCTGGCAGCCGGCCCTGCTGATGCTCCTGCTGGGCGGCGCCCTGGGCCTCTTCCAACTCCCCCTGATCATCGGCGTCCAGTCGACGGTCGGCTGGGAGGAACGCGGCACGACGACAGCGTCGGTCCTCTTCTGCCGCCAGACCGGCCAGACCGTCGGCGCGACCCTGTTCGGCGCGATCGCCAACGGGGTGCTGGCCGCGCGGCTCGGCGGCGCCGGGGACCTGGACGCGGTGACGCGGGCGCTGGACTCGGGCGCGCCCGCCGAACATGTGCGCCACGCGGTCGCCGACGCGGTCCACGCCGTCTACCTGGGCGCGGCAGGCGCCGCCGCACTCGCCTTCCTGGTCCTGCTGTTCGTGGCACCGCGGCGTTTTCCGGTCATCAAGAATCCCGGGGACTGACGAGACTCAAGCCGAGGGCTGGGTGAACCGTTGATGAACGCCCGGTGTAAACACGGGTAACACCCCGGGTCACCGAAGTAAGCGCATACCGACCGCTCAGTTTGGTGAAAGCCTCACGCATACCGGCTACCTGCGAGTAGCGTGCGTCCTTCGCCCACCCCCCAACTCCCTGCGGTCCGCACCGGGCCCGAGCCACGCAAGGAGATCACGGGATGCAAGACGCGTTCTCGTCCCCCGAGCACCACAGGCGGCACCAGCCGCCGTACGACCCGCTCTACCCACCGCCGCACCCGTCCCCGTACCCGTCCCCCCACCGCACGCCCCCCTCGCACCTCACCTATCCCTGGCAACCGCAGCCCCAGCCACCCGAGCCCGAGAGAACGCGACAACCGCGTCACCACGCACTCGGCAGGCACAGCGACATCCGCGTCCTGCGCGGCGCCTACCGCTGGCAACGGCGGGTCGCGACGCTCACCGCGCTCGGCTACTTCACCCTCTTCCTCCTCCTGTCGGCGTTCGCGCCGGGGCTGATGTCGAGCGAGGTGTCCGGCGGACTGCCGACCGGACTGCTGCTCGGCCTGCTCCAGGTGCCGGTGACCTGCCTGGCGATCGGGCTGTACGAGTACACGGCGCGCCGGCGCGTCGACCCGATCGCGGACCGGATCCGCCGGCAGACCCAGCTGGACGCGAAGCGGGAGGCGACCCGATGAGCCAGGTACCCGAGGTGACCGCCCTGACGAGCATGGTCGGGTTCAGCAGTTCCGCACGGGCCATGTCACTCGTGGCGTTCACGGCCGTCGCCACGATCACACTGCTGCTGTGCGTGATGACCGGCCCTGACCGCGACGACCTCGACGAGTTCTACACGGGCTACGGCTCCCTGTCGCCGATGCGCAACGGCCTCGCCATCGCCGGGGACTACATCTCCGCCGCGACCGTCCTCGGCACCGGCGGCGTCATCGCCCTCGCCGGGTACGACGGTGTCGTCCTCGCCCTCAGCACCGCCCTGTCGCTGATGCTGCTGATGTTCCTGCTGGCCGAACCGCTGCGCAACGCGGGCCGGTTCACCATGGGCGACGCGCTCGCACGACGGATGCCGGGGCGCGCGGTACGCATCACGGCGTGCGCCGCGACCCTCGTCGCCCTGCTGCCGCTGATGCTGGTCCAACTCGCCGGCGCGGGCGATCTGCTGGCCTTCATCCTCGGATTCTCCAGCGACTCCCTCAAGACCGGCTGCATCATCGGCCTCGGCACGCTGATGATCAGCTACGCGGCGATCGGCGGCATGAAGGGCACCGCCCTCATCCAGATCCTGAAGATCGTGATGCTGCTCGGCTCCGGCACCGTGGTCGCCGCCCTCATCCTGCAGCGCTTCGGCTGGGACCCCGGGGCCCTGTTCGACACCGCCGCCCGCAACAGCGGCGTCGGGACCGCCTTCCTCCACTCCGGCCTGCAGTTCGCGGGCGGGCCCAGCCCCCGTATCGACATGATCAGTTCGGAGCTGACCGTGGTCCTCGGCGGCGCCTGCCTGCCGCACATCACCATGCGCATGTACACCGCGGGCAGCGCCCGTCAGGTCCGCCGCTCGATGTCCTGGGCGGTGCCCTGCGTGGCCGTCTTCGTGCTGGTCATCACGGTCGTCGGGTTCGGGGCCACGGCGCTGATCGGACGGTCCGTGATCGCGGCCGCCGACCCGCAGGGCAACACGGCGTACCTGCTGGGATCCAGGGCCGCGTTCGGACCGGACGTGTCGACAGCCGAGACCCTCCTCTTCACGACCGTGACGACGGCGATCTTCCTCACGCTCCTCGCCTCGGTCGCCGGGATGATCCTCGCCTGCGCCAACTCCCTCGCCCACGACGTGTTCGCCGGGCGGATCCGGGAGCTGTCCCCGCGCCGCGAGATGACCCTCGCCCGGGTCTCCGCGCTCGCGGTCGGCGCGCCGGCGATCCTGCTCGCCACCCTCGTCCAGCACCGCAGCCTGCAACCCCTGGTCACGCTGTCGTTCTGCCTGGGTGCCTCGGCCATAGCGCCCGCGCTGGTCTACGGCCTCTTCTGGCGCCGCTACACCCGCACGGGCCTCCTGTGCACCCTCATCGGCGGAACGCTGACCGTCCTGATCCTCATGACCGGCACCAACCTGGTCTCCGGCTCCCCCACTTCGGCCTTCCCCGAGGCCGACTTCAACTGGTTCCCGTTCACCACCACCGGCCTCGTGTCCATTCCCCTGGGCTTCGCCTACGGGTGGCTGGGGACGGTGATCTCCGGGCGCCGCAAGGCGGAGGAACAGCGCAGACAGTACGAGGCGGTGGAGGGGTGGATCCTGGCGGGGGCGGTACGGAGAACGCCGTAAGGGTCAGCGCCCCGCAAGGGGCGCGAGGCGTTGACATTTTGCGGCTCCGCCGCGTGGGCGCGACCAGCCACACCCCGCCCGCAGCGTAAGAACAACCCACACCTCGCCCACCCACTACTCCACCGGTGCCCGCCCAGTCAGCGTCATGAGAGCCGTACGCACCTGATCCATCTGCGCCCGTACGTCGTCCCACCGCTCCCCGTGCTCACGCAGCACCCGCTCCGTCTCCCGAACGATCCGCTCCTCACGAACACGAGCCTCGGCCAACACCTCAGCGGCCCGCGCCGTCGCATCCTCCTGCCCGTGCCGAGCGAATTCCCGGGCCTCGGCCAAGGCACGCTCGGCCTCGACCAGCGCGGCCTCGGCGCGCACCTCCCGCTTCACGTGGTGCGCGTCGAGCGCGGCCGCCCGCTCCACCGCCGCACGCTCCGCCTCCTCCCAGCGCTCGGCGTGCTCCTTCTCCTGCCCGTCGAGGAAGCCTTCGGTGCGCTGCCGCACCTCGCGCAGCGCCGCCAGCGCCTCCCCCCGGCCCTCCTTGACCGCGCGGCGGGCCGCGATCCGCATCTCGTCGGCCTCGGCGCGGGCGGCGAGGAGGCCGTGCCGGGCACGCTCCTCGGCCTCGCCGTGCAGCTCGTCGGCGTACGCCTGCGCCGCCTCACGCACCCGGCGCCCCTCCGCCTCGGCGTCCTCGACGGCCAGCCGGGCCGCGCTCCGCGCGTTCTCGCGCACCGCCGCGGCCTCCTCCTCGCCGAGCTCGCGAATCCGGCAGGCACGCTCGCCGAGCGTCTCGTACGTCTGCGGGGTCAGCCGTGCCACGACCTCCCGGAGCCGCTCCACCTCCGTGTCCATCTCCTTGGCCAGGACGGTCAGCCGGGCGGCCCGTTCCCAGGCGGTGTCGCGGCCCCCCGAGAGCGCAGCGAAGTACGCGTCGACCTGCTCGGGACGGTAACCGCGCCCCCGTACGGCCACGAAGCCGTGCGGCGACACCGATGCGCTGCTCATCTCTGGACCCCTCTCCACTGTGCGACGTACAACACGATTTGGCGCATATCTTGGTGGATCAGGCGTAAGTGTTCATAACGCGACACTCCGCGCATTCGTAGCGGTCAGCTGCGTAAAAAATGGGTTGGACCCGGTCATACGACCGGGTCCAACCCCTTCAGCTCCCTGACGGACACTCAGCGGCGCATCACAGCAAGCCGTCCCACATCTGCTCCAACAGCACCGACCACCAGCTCTCCGGCGAGCCGAGCGCCGCCGGGTCGAGCGAGGCGAGCTGCGCCTGGAAGTCGACGGTCCAGCGGCCCGCCTGCTCCTGGTTGAGCCCGAACCGCAGCCGCCACATCCGGCCGAGCAGCGCCAGACAGCGCGCGAACTCGGGCAGCCCCGTGTTCACGAACTGCGGCGGCACCGAGGAACCGCCCGGACCCGCCTCCACCGGCACGGCCACGATGTTCGCGGTGCCGTACTGGACACAGATCGCCTTGCCGAAGTCACTGCCCATGACGAGGTACGAGCCCGCGTCCGCGGCCGGCTGCACCCCACGCTCCTGCGCCAGCTCGGCGAGCGTCGGCACCGGACGGCCCGGCTGCGCCTGCGCCCAGAAGAACGGGCCCATGTCGACCGGCAGTCCGGCCACCACCAGAGTGTGCGCCACGATGTTCGGCACACCCTGACGCGACACCGCGGCCTGGTCGAACCGGAACAGACCCGGCCCGAACGCCGCCGCCAGCTCCTGCCCGATCGCCTCCGGCGGAACCGGCGGCGCGGGCTGCACCGGCGGAATCGGCGTACGCACCGGCGCCGGACGCGCGGGACCGTCCGCCACCTGGTGCAACTCGCCCTGGTGCGCGAGGAGCTGGTGCATGCCCTGCTGACGGCTCGCGTGATCCGTGCCGTACGGCGCGATGCTGGTGATCCGCGCCTGCGGCCAGCTCTCCCGGATCATCCGCGCGCAGTACGCGCCCGGCAGCTCGCACGACTCCAACTCCGTGTGCAGCTCCAGCACTTGCTGCGGCGGCACGTTCATCGCGCGCAGCTCGTGCAGGATCTGCCACTCGGGGTGCGGGGTCCCCGGCGCGGAGCGCCGGATCAACTGCTGCTCGGAACCGTCCTGCGCGCGGTAGCGCAGTACGGCCTGATACCCCGGCCCGACGGTCGGCTGACCGGCCTGCGGGTAGCCGTACGCCGGAGGCTGCTGCCCCGGGGGCGGCATCGGCTGACCGGGCATGGGCTGTCCGGGCATCGGCTGACCGGGCACGGCTTGTCCCGGCATCGGCTGACCGGGCATCGGCTGACCGGGCATGGCTTGTCCCGGCATCGGCTGACCGGGCATCGGCTGACCGGGCATGGCTTGTCCCGGCATCGGCTGACCGGGCATCGGCTGACCGGGCATGGCTTGTCCCGGCATCGGCTGCGGCGCGCCCGGGAGCATGCCGGGGGCCTGCGGGGGCGGCGGTACACCGGGACCGGCGACCGGGGGGCCGACCGGAGGACCGGCCAGCACGGTGGCGGCGTGGTGGACACCGCCCGGGGGCGGGGTGCCCGGAGGCTGCGGAGCACCAGGCGCACCAGGCGCGGCAGGCACACCGGGCGCACCGGGCGCACCCGGAGGCTGGGGCGCGCCGGGAGCGCCCGCGGGCGGACCCGCCAGCATGGTCGCGGCGTGATGGACACCCCCGGGAGGCGTACCACCCGGAGGCTGCGGAGCGCCGGGCGCGGCAGGCGCACCAGGAACTCCGGGCCCGTTCGGGCCGAGCTGCGAGACGAGTTGCGTCGGTACGTACCCGCCCGCCGGGGTGCCCGGAGCACCGGGCCCGGACGACGGCGGCGGGGGCGGAGGGGCGCTCCCCGGCCGCGCACCCGGTACGCCCGGGGCGCTCGGCGGAGGCGGCGCGCTCACACCCCCACCCCGCGCGCCCCTCGGCGGCGCCTGTGCCTTGCTGGTCGCGGCGTCGGCGATGTCACCGGCGTTCGGCGGCAGCGGCCGCGGCGGCGCGACGGGGGCCTGCCCCTGCGGATACCCGTACCCGGGCGCACCGGGCGGGGGCGTGCCCTGCGGACCGCCCGGAGGCGGAGGGGGAGGAGGAGGCGTCCCGGGAGCACCGCCGGGCCCCTGCGGGTAGCCGTACGCGGCCGACGGTCCGGAAGGAGGCGTGCCCTGCGGAACACCAGGAACCTGCACACCCGGAGCACCAGCAGCCGGCACACCCGGAGGCGGCGTGCCCGGCATGCCCGGTGCACCCGGGCCGGCCTGCGGGTAGCCGTACGACGGCGGGGCCGCGGGGGTGTCGACCGCGGGCGCCTGCGCCGTGCGCGGGAGTTGGCTGCCGCCGGACATCAGAGCCGTCTTGGCGTCCGGGGTCACACCGGGCGGCGTACCCGGACCCGCCTTGTCGTCGACGTCGGCCAGCGGCGGCGCGAACACGGTCGCCGGCAGCGGCACGGAACGGTCCTCGCCCCCGTCCCCGGCGGTGTCCGTCCCCGCCCACGGAGTCGCCGAAGCCGGCACGCCCGGCGCCCCCACGGCGTCCCGCGGACCCGCGTCCCGCTCGTCACCGGCCGCGGCGGCGGGCCACGGCGGCGCGTCCGAAGGAGAAGAAGAGGGGGAAGAAGGGGAAGAAGGGGCAGGGGGAGAAGAGGGGGAAGACGTCGTCGAACCACCGGCCGCGGAAGCCCCGTTGGCATGGGAGCCCGCGCCGGGGCCCGCACCGTTCGCACCGCCGGACGTCGCACCCGCCCGCCGATCCGCAATGCCCAGCTTGTCCGCCGCCTCCTGCAACCACTCCGGAGGGCTCAACAAGAACGACGTCTGGTTCAGATCGACCCGGGCCGGAGGCGCCGGAGCCGCTTCCGGGGCCGCCTGCGGCACCCCGTACTCCTCCTCGTACCGGCGGATCACCTCACCGACCGGCAGTCCGGGCCAGAGCGTCGCCTCCCCGCTGTCCCGCGCGATGACGAGCCGCTGCGCGCCGCCGTCGGAACGCGGACCGTCGACGCGGTCCTCGGCCCACACCACGAACCCGAGTTCGAACTCCCGCACCCGCACCTCACGGTGCTGGTACCCGGGCACCTCGCCGTTGATCCACTCTTCCGCGCGCTCCTGCGCCTGCGCGAAGGTCACCATCGGACGTTCACTCCCCCAGGGAAGAGACGGGAACGGCGCGCGCGAAGCCACCGTCCACCATCAGGTTCGCCACCGTCGCCAACTCCGGCGGATTGCCCGCGAGCCGGGACAGGAACTGGTCGAAGTCGGCGCCGCAGGGCAGCAACAGCCGCTGCACGCGCTCGGCCGGCGGCCAGGCGTCCTGGTCGCGGGCATCGTCGTACGCGCAGAACCAGACCGACCCGATCGCGTCACCCTTCACCTTGACGGCGAGCAGGCCGCCCTGCACGAATCCGACGCACAGAAAATCCTTGGTCAGATGGTCGCGCAGGCACTTGTTGATGTAGACGAGGTCGTTCACGGCGGCTTCCTCGCGCACCGTGAAGAACGGCTGGTCCACCAGCAGACCCAGCTCCGCGTCGAGCACGGCACCGACCGGCGCGCACCCGCCCGCGGCCTTCAGGAAGGACCGATAGGCACCCGGCAGCCGATAGCCGAGATCCTCCTCGACCCCGAGCACCTGCTGCTCGCTCACCGCGACCGACGACTTCGGCAGCCCGAAGTGCGCGGGCCGCGTGTCCTGCAACGGCCGCGTCCCCCGCTTGCCGTGATCGACGGCCGTCGTCGCGATACCGCCGTGATGCCGCAACAGCGCCTTGACCTCCACGGGGACGAGCTCCAGGCGCCGCGTGCCCCGCACGTGGTGCCAGGTCCAGCCATGCGGAGTGGCCACGGGCGCAATCGTGTCCCACAGGTCGTGCCCCGAGGCGGCGAGCGCGGCGTTCGCCGACACGTAGTCCGTCAACCGCAGTTCGTCCACGCCGAAACCCTCCGGGGGTTCGGCGATCTCCGCGGCGGCACGCGCGTACGGCGAGAAGTCGGGATAGCCGTGCGCGTCGACCCGTACACCTCTGGGGTGGCGAGTGGCCCGGACCGGATCCGGGAAATGCACGACCTGCCCGGCGTAGGCCGCGTTCGGCGGCGCGGCTTGCTGCCCGAGCCGACCTGTCGTCATGGCGGTTGCCCCCTGCGGCGTTCTCAATAGCTGTATGGATCGCGGATATCGACAGCCTATGCGGTCGGAAGACACCGGTCACCGGGCCTCCAGTTCCGTGACCTGCCGTCACCCCGCCGTGACGGTATGACGAAGCCCGGGCGTGTCGCGCGCCCCAGCTTCCGCACCCGCCACGCCATTTGGCAGTCTGTAGCCGCATCGGGGGATGCACGGGAGGGAAGAACGATCATGAACGCGACACATACGGGCACGTCCGGGGACCCCCGGGTCGGCTGGAGCAGTGCCGAAGCAGCCCACGCACCCACCCTCCTGCACCGCCGCGACGGCATACTTCCCACCGTCGCCGCCGCCCTCTCCGTGCGCGGAGCCACCCTCACCGGCACCGCCGCCCGCGGCGACCAGCCGCCCGCCCTTCACCCGCTGGTCCAGGACTTCCTCGACACCCTCACCAGCGCGCAACGCGACCGCTTCACCGGCCGCTGCGCCGAAGCGATCCTCATCTCCCGGCACATCACCACCATCGACGCCACCCGCAGCAAACGCGCCGCCCGCAAGCCGATGACCAACGGCGAGGCACGCAAGGCCCTCAGACAGGCCAAACTCACCGCACGCAGCATCCGCGAGGACGGCGACCCGCTGCACGGCAGCTTCGCCGCACCCTGCCGCGCCTGCACGGCGCTCAGCGACCACTTCGGCGTCCGCGTCGTCGACCCGACCGCGACGACCGGCGGCTCCTGAGCCCCCCATCCCCACACCCGTACGTACGACGGCGCCCCCGCCAGCGCGCCGATGTCCCGACCCTCGACGAACGAAGGGCAGATGCACGCCGACCGCTCCTCCTCCCCCAAGCTCTCGGCTCCGCTCGAGCAGGGGGGACCCCCAACACGCTTCTCCGTACCCGTGGACGCCGCGCTGCGCTCCGCGGGCTGGCAGCCCGGACGCTGGGACATAAAGCAGGCCGAGTACTGGGCCGACGCACTGCGGGGACACGAGTCGTCCGCGGGGCACCGGCACGCCGTGTTCCCCGCGGCGGTGGAGGCATGGGCGGAATTCGGCGGACTGCGCGTGAAGCCCTCCGGACCCGGCCGCCAGCTCGCCCCCACCGCGCTCCACTTCGACCCCCTGCACGGCCTCCACATGGCCCGCACCCTCGGCGACCTCGGCCGCGCCCTGGACACCGAGGTCTGCCCTCTCGGCGAGGAGTCCGACTCCCGCGCCCTGCTCGCCATCGACTCCGAGGGCCGCGTCTACGCACTCGACCACACCGGCGACTGGTACCTGGGCCCCGAGATCGACACCGCCCTCACCACCCTCCTGTCAGGCATCGCCCCGGTCCGCCTGACAGTCGCCTGACCGCCACGGGAAGGGTTCTTCCGCCGCGGGCCGGTGGGGGCTTGGCGCGCAGTTCCCCGCGCCCCTGGGGGCGAGGCTGCGCCCCGGCCCCCAGCATCGGGCTGAACGGCCTCGCCCGCAGACGCCGGATGAGCTGGAGGCCTTCAGGGGCGCGGGGCTGTGTACATATGCGGCTCCGCCGCGGGGCGCGACCAGCCCCCACCCACCCGCAGCCGACGACCGCGCACCCCGGACGGCCTACGCCGGGATCACCGCCGACACCCGGAACCCACCCGAATCCGTCGGCCCGGACACGAACACTCCCCCCAGCGCGGCAACCCGTTCCTTCATCCCCACCAGGCCGTTACCACCACTGGGCAGATGCATGGCCGACGCCGACCCCGGCTCCGGCGGACACTCGTTCTCGACCTGCATCGCTATCTCCGCGTCCCGATGAGCGAGCCGGACATGCGTCTTCGCCCCCGCCGCATGCTTGTGCACATTGGTCAGAGCCTCCTGAACCACCCGGTACGCCGTCTGCTCGATCTCCGCCGCGTACCCCCGGGTGTCACCCTCCACCGAGAGATCCACCACCATCCCCGCAGCCGCCGACTGCCCGACCAACTCGTCCAGCTCGGCAAGACTCGGCCCCTCGGTCCCGTCATCGACCGCCCGCGAGGCCGCCGCCGCAGCTGCCACCCCCACGGCCGCCAACGGCACCGCCCGCACCCGCACGGACGACAACCCGTCCCCCGTACGCAGCACACCCAACATCTCGCGCAACTCCGTCAACGCCTGCCGCCCCATGTCCCCCACCAGCGCGGCGTTCTTCACGGCCTTCTCGGGATCCTTCCGCGCCACGGCCTGCAGCGCCGCCGCGTGCACCACCATCAACGACACCCGGTGCGCCACCACGTCGTGCATCTCACGCGCGATCCGCGTCCGCTCCTCGTTGCGCGCCCACTCCGCCCGCTCCTCCGCCCGCTCGGCGAGCAGCTGCAACTCCCGCTCCAACGAGTCCGCCCGCTCCCGCAAGCTCTCCATCAGCCGCCGCCGCGCCCCCACGTAAAGCCCGAGCAGGACGGGCGGCGCGGTCATCCCGATCGCGGTCGTGATGGAGACGAACGGAACGAACCAGTCCCCCATCGTCACGTCCCCACGCACCATGCCCTGGTGCGCCCGTACGAACGTGACGATCAGCATCCCCGCGAAGGACATCCCCGCGAGCGCCCCGATGATCCGGCGCGGCAGCTCGGACGCGGCGAGCGTGTACAGCCCGACGAGTCCCATCAGGAACCCCATCTGGGCGGGCGTGATGGCGATCGACACCAGCACGACCGCGATCGGCCAGCGGCGGCGCAACAACAGCACGGAGCCGGCGACCAGCCCGAAACCCACACCCACCGCAACCGGCAGGCCCGCGTCCCGCGCGAACGGAATCCCCTCGATCGCGCACTCCACCGCCGACGCCGACGCGAGGCTCGCGTCCAACACGGCACTACGCCATCTGACCCACCACCACGGCCCGGTACCGGCCGCGGTGTGCTCTTCCCCCGTCGTGGTCATGCGTCCAGCCTACGTTCGCACCCCGCCCCATTTCCGGTGACTTTCACCTCCTGGCCTACACCACTCTCCGCAATCGAACAGAAGCGAAACCCACCGGTATCCCTCGAACTGCTGATTCCCTCACCGTTCGCCCCCGGAAGATCACATTCCGCCCGGACGGTATGCCCATGGCACATCCACAGAACAAGTACGCGGATTTCGAGAGCCTGCGCGACCGAGCGATCGCGCTGCGCCGGGCGGGACTCAGCCGTCGCCAGATCCGCGACCGCCTCCACGTCGACAACAACGACATCCTCAACCGCCTCCTGGAGGGCGAGCCGCCCCCGGAGTGGACCAAGCGCCCGAACGCGAAGGACGACCTCCGCGACAAGGCCCGCGAGCTACGGCTCCAGGGCTGGACGTACGACCAGATCCAGGTGGAGCTGGGCTGCTCGAAGGGCTCCATCTCGCTGTGGGTACGGGATCTCCCGAAGCCGGAGCGACGGGATCCGTCGGAGCAGGCGAAGCTGGCGTCGCGGAAGCGGTGGGAACACGAGCTGGCGGTACGGGACGAGGAACGGCAGAAGACAAAGGCGGCCGCGGCCGCGGAGATCGGCACCTTGTCCGACCGCGAGCTGTTCCTGGTGGGCGTCGGCATGTACTGGGCCGAGGGCAGCAAGGACAAGCCGTACGACCGTCGCGAGAACGTCACCTTCGTCAACAGCGACCCGGGAATGATCGAGACTTTCCTCCGATGGCTCGACCTACTCGGAGTTGAGCGCGATCGCGTGCGCTACTGCGTCATGATCCACGAATCCGCCGACGTAGCGGGTGCCGAGCAGTATTGGGCCAACCTCGTCGGCGCCGACCGCTCCGCCTTCAACAAGACGACGATCAAGAAGCACAACCCCAAGACCGTCCGCAAAAACGTGGGCGCCTCCTACCGTGGCTGCCTGACCATCAAAGTTCGCCAGAGCGCTGACTTGTACCGTCGCATCGAGGGCTGGTGGTACGGCATAGTGTTGTCCGCACGCGAAGCCGATGAGCCGAATCGGACATAGCGCGCGAACTATCCCGGGTCGTCTAATGGCAGGACAAATGGTTTTGGTCCATTGAATGAGGGTTCGATTCCTTCCCCGGGAGCCCCCATCGAGCGGGCCCTGACAGCTCTGTCAGGGCCCGCTCTCATGTCACTGCTGATACGCCCCGGTATCCTGCGGATGTCCACACCCCAGCCATCCGAAGCCGAAGGGCATATCCGTGAGCGTCAATCCTCCGGCAGCCGTCGTCGTTCTCGCAGCGGGTGAGGGCACCCGTATGAAGTCGGCCACACCCAAGGTCCTGCACGAACTGTGCGGCCGCTCCCTGGTCGGCCATGTGCTCGCGGCCGCACGCGCGTTGGAGCCCGAGAACCTGGTCGTCGTGGTGGGTCACGCCCGCGAGAAGGTCACCGCGCACCTCGCCGAGATCGACACCGGCGTACGGACGGCCGTACAGGCCGAACAGAACGGCACCGGCCACGCCGTACGGATGGGCCTGGAGGAACTGGGCGGCGTCGTCGACGGCACCGTCGTCGTGGTCTGCGGCGACACCCCACTGCTCAGCGGCGAGACCCTGCGGCAGCTCGCCGCCACCCACACCGCCGACGGCAACGCCGTCACCGTGCTCACCGCCGAGGTCCCCGACGCCACCGGCTACGGCCGCATCGTGCGGGACGGCGCCAGCGGCGCGGTCACCGCGATCGTCGAGCACAAGGACGCGAACGAGTCGCAGCGCGCGATCCGTGAGATCAACTCCGGGGTCTTCGCCTTCGACGGGCAGCTCCTCGCGGACGCGCTCGGGAAGGTGCGGACGGACAACAGCCAGGGCGAGGAGTACCTGACCGACGTCCTCGGGATCCTGCGCGAGGCCGGGCACCGGGTCGGGGCGGCCGTCGCCGGCGACCACCGCGAGATCGCCGGTATCAACAACCGCGTCCAGCTCGCCGAGGCCCGCCGCATCCTCAACGACCGGCTGCTCACCGAGGCCATGCTCGCCGGAGTGACCGTCGTCGACCCCGCCTCGACCTGGATCGACGTGACCGTCACCTTCGAGCAGGACGCGATCGTCCACCCGGGCACCCAGCTCCAGGGCGCCACGCACCTCGCCGAGGGCGCCGAGGTCGGCCCCAACTCCCGCCTCAAGGACACCACGGTGGGCGCGGGGGCCCGCGTCGACAACACCGTCGCCAACGGCGCCGAGGTCGGGCCGCAGGCGTCCGTGGGCCCGTTCGCGTATCTCCGTCCGGGCACGCGCCTCGGCCTGAAGGCCAAGATCGGCACGTACGTGGAGACGAAGAACGCCACGATCGGCGAGGGCACCAAGATCCCGCACCTGTCCTACGTGGGCGACGCGACGATCGGCGAGTACTCGAACATCGGTGCGGCGAGCGTCTTCGTGAACTACGACGGACAGGAGAAGCACCACACCACCGTGGGCTCCCACTGCCGTACCGGTTCGGACAACATGTTTGTGGCTCCTGTCACGGTCGGGGACGGCGCGTACACCGCGGCGGGCTCCGTGATCACCAAGGACGTACCACCCGGTTCGCTGGCCGTGGCCCGTGGCCAGCAGCGGAATATCGAGGGTTGGGTGGCCCGCAAGCGTCCCGGAAGCGCGGCCGCGAAGGCGGCGGAGACGGCCTCCCGGGAGCCGGAGGGCGAAGCCTGACCGGAAACAGGTGCGCCTGACACGGCGTACCGTGATAAATGCACACTCGCATAAATGCACACCCGCACCCCCAGCTGAGAAGGCTTCTCGCGCTCCAGTTGAGAAGAGTCCTCATGCCCCAGCTGAGACACCTCTGAGGAGACAGTGCTGTGACCGGGTTCAAGACGACCGGCGAGAAGAAGATGATGTTCTTCTCCGGCCGCGCCCACCCCGAGCTTGCCCAGGAGGTCGCCCATAAGCTGGGTGTCGGGGTTGTCCCGACGAAGGCCTTCGACTTCGCCAACGGTGAGATCTACGTCCGCTACCAGGAGTCCGCGCGCGGCGCCGACTGCTTCCTGATGCAGAGCCACACGGCTCCCATCAACAAGTGGATCATGGAGCAGTTGATCATGATCGACGCTCTGAAGCGGGCCTCCGCGCGGAGCATCACCGTGATCGTGCCCTTCTACGGTTACGCGCGGCAGGACAAGAAGCACCGTGGACGTGAACCGATCTCGGCGCGTCTGATCGCCGACCTGATGAAGACGGCGGGCGCCGACCGGATCCTCACGGTCGACCTGCACACCGACCAGATCCAGGGCTTCTTCGACGGTCCGGTCGACCACCTCTTCGCGCTGCCGATCCTGGCGGACTACGTGGGGGCGAAGGTCGACAAGTCGAAGCTCACCGTCGTCTCCCCGGACGCCGGCCGGGTGCGCGTCGCCGACCGTTGGTGCGACCGCCTGGACGCCCCGCTGGCGATCGTGCACAAGCGCCGCGACAAGGACGTCGCCAACCAGGTCACCGTCCACGAGGTCGTCGGTGACGTGAAGGGCCGGGTCTGTGTCCTCGTCGACGACATGATCGACACCGGTGGCACGATCTGCGCCGCCGCCGACGCCCTCTTCGCGCACGGCGCGGAGGACGTCATCGTCACGGCCACGCACGGTGTGCTCTCCGGCCCGGCGGCCGACCGTCTGAAGAACTCCAAGGTCAGCGAGTTCGTCTTCACGGACACCCTGCCGACCCCGGGCGAGCTGGAGCTCGACAAGATCACGGTCCTGTCGATCGCGCCGACGATCGCCAACGCGGTCCGTGAGGTCTTCGAGGACGGCTCGGTGACGAGCCTGTTCGAGGAGCAGTAAAGATCCTTTTGGGTGTGGCCTCCCTGCCGAGTAGACTGCTCAAGTTGCTCGGCGAGGGAGGCCGCACTTTTTTGTGCGGCGGTCCGTTATCGACGCGCTCTTCGTAGCAGGCCGATTGTTTGGCCGGGTGACCCCCTTCCCCAGATCTACGAGGAGTGCACATGTCCGAGATCAAGCTCGCCGCCGAGACCCGTACCGAGTTCGGCAAGGGCGCCGCCCGCCGCATCCGCCGTGACAGCAAGGTTCCCGCCGTGGTCTACGGCCACGGTGCCGAGCCCGTCCACATCACGCTGCCGGGCCACGAGCTGCAGCTCGCCCTGCGTACGCCGAACGTTCTGCTCACCCTGGACATCGAGGGTCGGATCGAGCTGGCGATCCCGAAGGCCGTGCAGCGCGACGCCATCAAGGGCTTCCTCGAGCACGTCGACCTGCTCACCGTGAAGCGCGGCGAGAAGGTCACCGTCGAGGTCTTCGTGCAGACCGAGGGCGAGCTCGCCCCGGGCAGCTTCCTGCTCGAGCACGTGCTGAACACCCTCACGGTCGAGGCCGAGGCCACCCACATCCCGGAGTCGGTCACCGTCTCCATCGCGGGCCTGGAGGCCGGTGCCTCCATCCACGCCAAGGACATCCCGCTGCCCAAGGGCACCACGCTGGCGATCGACGAGGACGCGGTCGTCCTGCAGGTCCTGTCCGCCCAGGCGGAGGAGCCCACCGAGGGCGAGGCCGCGGGCACCGAGGCCGCCGAAGCCTGATCGGCCTGATTCCCCCGGAATCTTCATCTGTGTCGGCCGCCGCTCCCTTCCGGAGCGGCGGCTGCCGCGTATCAAGGACACATGGGAGACACCGACGTGACGACCGATGCGGGCGCCCCCTGGCTGATCGTGGGCCTCGGCAACCCCGGCCCCGAGTACGCCATGAACCGGCACAACGTGGGCTTCATGGTCGCCGACCTGCTGGCGGAGCGGATCGGCGGCAGGTTCAAGCGGGCCGGCAAGGCACAGGCGCAGGTGATCGAGGGGCGCATCGGCCCGCCGGGCCCGGCGAACCGCCGGGTGATCCTGGCCAAGCCGATGTCGTACATGAACCTGTCCGGCGGCCCGGTGACCGCGCTGCGGGACTTCTACAAGGTGCCGACGGCGAACATCGTCGCGATCCATGACGAGCTGGACATCGACTACGGCGTCCTGCGCCTGAAGCTCGGCGGTGGCGACAACGGCCACAACGGGCTGAAGTCGATGACGAAGGCGATGGGCTCCGACTACCACCGGGTGCGGTTCGGCATCGGGCGTCCTCCGGGGCGGATGCAGGTCGCCGACTTCGTCCTGAAGGACTTCTCCTCGGCGGAGCGCAAGGAACTCGACTACCTCGTGGACCGGGCCTCGGACGCCGTGGAGTGCCTCGTCATCGAGGGGCTGGAGCGGGCGCAGGGCACGTACAACTCCTGAGCGGTTCTCCGGGGCGGTGCCCCGGTTGATCTTCGGGGCGGTCGATGTACGCGTACAACTGCCGACTTGTCGCCCGCCGGAACCGACCGGAGTTGACCGGGCGCGCAGCCATGGCCAAGGATCGCCGCCATGCCTGCCGTCGCCGCACATCGAGGCTCCCGTCGGAGCGCACATCCGGCGCTGCGGTTCGGGCGGCTCGCGGCGATGGGCACGGTCGCGGCGCTGATCCTGATCGCCGGCGTCTGGGGTTCCTGGGGCACGGCCCAGCACGTGATGCTGAGCAAGGGCCGGGAGCAGGGGACGATGACCGTGGCCGAGTGCTCCGGCGATGTCTGTACGGGGACGTACGCCCCGACCTCGACGGGGTCCAGGGCGCGGGCACGCGTCACCATCGACGAGGCGGTCGCGGTGCGCAAGGGCCGGACGTACACGGTGACCGTGAAGCCCGGGAGCAGTGATGTCGTCCGTAGCGGTCCGGCGGGCGTTCTCTACGCCTGGGTCCCGCTGGGTGGCGCTCTGTTGCTCGCCTCGGTGGTGGTGGCGGGTGGCCTGCGGCTGCGGCGGGCGGCGTGGGTGCTGGCGGGGGCGGGGATCGCGCAGCTGACGGCCACGTTCCTGGTTCTGTGACCTGTTCTTGAAGTGACCTGTTCTTGAAGTGAGCTGTTCTTGAAGTGAGCTGTTCTTGAAGTGAGCTGTTCTTGAAGTGCCGGGTGCCGGAAATGAGGGGTGCCCCGCGTTCGTACGAACGCGGGGCACCCTTTTGCGTGAGTCCCGCAGGCGTCAGCCGGTGTTGCGCAGTCCGGCCGCCACTCCGTTGACCGTCAGGAGCAGTGCGCGCGAGAGCAGCGGGTCCGGCTCGGCGCCGGCCGCGGCCTCGTCGCGCTGGCGCTTGAGGAGCGCGACCTGGAGGTAGGAGATCGGGTCCAGGTAGGCGTCGCGGATGGAGAAGGTCTGCTGGAGGACCGGGTTGGTGTCCAGGAGCTTCTTGCCGCCGGTGACGCGCAGTACCTCGCGGACGGTCAGCTCGTGTTCGGCCTCGATGGTGGCGAAGACGTGCTTGAGTTCGTCGGGGACGAGGGTGTCGACGTAGTGGCGGGCGATGCGCAGGTCGGTCTTCGCGAGGGTCATCTCGACGTTGGAGAGGAAGTTCTGGAAGAAGTGCCACTGCTCGTGCATCTCGTCGAGCACGGTGTCCAGGCCCGATTCGCGCAGGGCCTTGAGGCCGGAGCCGACGCCGAACCAGCCGGGCACGATCTGCCGTGACTGGGTCCAGCCGAAGACCCACGGGATGGCGCGCAGTCCGTCGAGCGAGACGCCCGAGCCGGGACGGCGGGAGGGCCGCGAGCCCAGGTGCAGGTCGGCGAGCTGGTCGACCGGAGTGGAGGCGAGGAAGTACGTCGGCAGGTCGGGGTCCTCGACGAGCCGCCGGTAGGCGGAGTGGGCGGCGTCGGAGACGACGTCCATCGCCGCGTCCCAGCGGGCCAGCGCCTCGTCGGACTGACGGGGCGCGGTGTGCAGGGCGGACGCCTGGAGGGTGGCGGCGACCGTCAGTTCGAGGTTCTCGCGGGCGAGCGAGGGGACCAGGTACTTGTCGGAGATGACCTCGCCCTGCTCGGTCACCTTGATCTCGCCCTCCAGCGTGCCCCAGGGCTGCGCGAGGATCGCGTCGTGCGAGGGGCCGCCGCCGCGGCCGACGGTGCCGCCACGGCCGTGGAAGAGACGCAGGCGTACGCCGTAGCGGTGGGCGACGTCGCGCAGTCGGCGCTGGGCGCGGTGGATCTCCCACTGGGAGGTCGTGATGCCGCCGAACTTCGAGGAGTCGGAGTAGCCGAGCATGACCTCCTGGACGTCCCCGCGCAGCGCCACGAGGCGGCGGTAGGAGGGGTCGGAGAGCATGTCCTCCAGGATCGTGTCGGCGGCCTTCAGCTCGTCCGTCGTCTCCAGGAGCGGGACGATGCCGATCTTGGCCCAGCCGGCGTGCAGGTCGAGCAGGCCCGCTTCCCGCGCGAGTACGGCCGCGGCGAACACGTCGTCGGCGCCCTGGCACATCGAGATGATGTACGACTCGATGACCTCGGGTCCGAAGATCTCCAGGGCCTTCTTGACGGTTCCGAAGACGCCGAGGGTCTTTTCGCCGGCGGCGTCGAGGGGCGCGGGGGTGGGGGCGAGCGGGCGACGGGAGCGGAGTTCCTTGGCGAGGAGCTTGGCGCGGTAGTCGCGGGGCATGTCGACGTAGCGCCAGGATTCCTCGCCGAGGCGGTCGAACAGCTGGCCGAGGGCGTGGTGGTGGGCGTCGGCGTGCTCGCGTACGTCCATGGTGGCGAGCTGGAGGCCGAAGGCGGCCAGGGTGCGGATGGTGCGGTTCATCCGGCCGTCGGCGAACAGCGCGCCGCGGTGCTCACGCAGCGAGGTCTGGATGAGGGTGAGGTCGCGCAGGAGTTCGCCGGTGCCGAGGTAGTCGCGGCCGTCCTCGTGCGGGGTGCCCTTGGCGAGGCGCTGCTTGGTGTTCTCCAGCTTCTGCCGGATGCAGGTGGCCTTGAGCCGGTAGGGCTCCTCGGCGTTGAGGCGCTTGTAGCGGGGGCTGATCTCGGGGAGCCGCTCCAGGTCGGTCCGGAGGGATTCGAGGAGCTCCTCGGTGGCGCCGGTGTAGCGGATGGAGTTGGAGAGGAAGCCGCGGAGTTCGTCGATGACGTCCAGGGCGTCGTTGATGCCGTGTTCGTGCTGGAGGATCAGGACGTCCCAGGTGACGGCGGGGGTGACGTTCGGGTTGCCGTCGCGGTCGCCGCCGATCCAGGTGCCGAAGGTGAGCGGCCGGGTGTCGTCCGGGAGCTGCACGCCGACGCGCTCCAGCTCCGCGGTCAGATCCTCCAGGACGTCGCCGACCGCGCCCGCGTGCAGCTCGTCGAGGTAGTAGATGGCGTTGCGGGCCTCGTCCGCGGGCTCCGGGCGGACTACGCGCAGTTCGTCCGTCTGCCACACCAGGTCGATGTTCTCGGCCAGCCGGGTGTCGTAGCGGCGGCGGTCGGCCTCGATGACGGGGGTCTCGAGGAGCGCGGCGATACGGCGCAGCTTGTTGAGGACCGAACGGCGGGCGGCTTCCGTCGGGTGGGCGGTGAAGACCGGGCGAACGTTCAGGTTCTTGACGGTCTGCTTCAGGTGTTCGGGGTCGGCGTCCTTGAGCCGGTCCGCCGTTCGGGCGAGGAGTCCGCCCTCGGCGGCCCGCTTGGCGCGCAGCTCGCGGCCGCGGTGCACCTGCTCGGTGACATTCGCCAGATGGAAGTACGTGGAGAAGGCGCGGACCAGCTTGGCCGCGGTCTCCAGCTCGGTGCCGCGCAGCAGCTCGGCGGCTGCCTCGCCGTCCTCGCGGGTCAGTCGGCGGACCTTCTCGACCAGTTCCAGGAGCTCGGGGCCCTCCTGACGGACGAGGGTCTCACCGAGCAGGTCGCCCAGGCGGCGGATGTCGGCGCGCAGCTCGCTGCTGGTCGTCGTGGTCTGGTCGTCGGCACTGCTCACAGGTGCGGCTCCTTGCAGTGTGGAAGCTCGGCTGAAGAGTGTGGAAGCTCGTCTGAAGCTCGTCAGGGAGGGAACCCGGATGGCGGCCGCGCGGCGGGGTGCCGCTTAGGGACGTGGCATCCGGGAAGAAAACAGAACGGACCGCGCTGTCCGACCGAATCCAAGGATAGGTGTCCATGCGGACGCGCAGGCTGTTGGGCTCTTGCCGCCGGGCTGCGCGCTGCCATACTTACGACGCCGTAAGTTACGGATGCGTAGGGCCTCCCGTCAGCCGACAGGAGGACTCTGGGATCCCGTACCCGGCCATCTCCCCCGCCCTCGAACCCCACAGGGGATGCTCATGCCCTCGAGTTCCGACGTGATCGACGATGCCCCGCGGTCGCACAACGACGCCTCGCTCCCCGCCGCCACGCTGGGTGGCGAGCGGAAGGGGTCACTCGAACAGATCACGCTGCTTCTCTTCATCGCTGTTCCGTTCGTGGCCCTTGCGGCAGCGGTGCCGCTGGCCTGGGGCCGGGGGGTGAGCTGGCTGGACGTCGGCCTGCTGGTCTTCTTCTACTACCTGGGTTGCCACGGCGTCACGATCGGCTACCACCGCTACTTCACGCACGGCTCCTTCAAGGCGAAGCGCCCGCTGCGGATCGGGCTGGCGATCGCCGGTTCGATGGCGGTTGAGGGCCCTGTGGTCCGCTGGGTCGCCGACCACCGCAAGCACCACAAGTTCTCCGACGCCGAGGGTGACCCCCACTCGCCGTGGCGCTACGGGGAGACGGTGCCGGCCCTGATGAAGGGCCTGTGGTGGGCGCACATCGGCTGGATGTTCGACGAGGAGCGGACCTCGCAGGAGAAGTACGCGCCGGACCTGATCAGGGATCCGGCGATCCGTGCGATCTCGCGCCATTTCATCTACTGGACGATGCTGTCCCTCGCTCTCCCCCCGCTGATCGGCGGTCTGGCGACGATGTCCTGGTGGGGCGCGTTCACCGGCTTCTTCTGGGGCTCGCTCGTGCGGGTGGCGCTGCTGCATCACGTCACCTGGTCGATCAACTCGATCTGTCACGCGGTGGGCAAGCGCCCCTTCAAGTCGCGGGACCGGTCGGGCAACGTGTGGTGGCTGGCCGTGCTCTCCTGCGGTGAGTCCTGGCACAACCTGCACCACGCCGACCCGACCTCGGCGCGGCACGGCGTACAGCGCGGCCAGGTCGACTCCTCGGCGCGGATCATCCGCTGGTGCGAGCAGCTCGGCTGGGCGTACGACGTGCGCTGGCCGTCACGCTCGCGTATCGATTCGAAGCGCAACACGGACGGGTCGGCCTCCCGGGGCAAGACGGAAACCGCTGAAGCGGCATGATTGACGGTGTGGCGACCGACTCCAGCAGCACCCCGAGCAGCAGTGAAAAGCCGCGGCGTGCGCGCCGCACCCGCATGACCGGTGCGGAGCGCCGTCAGCAGCTGCTGGAGATCGGTCGCACCCTGTTCGCGGCGAAGGGCTTCGAGGGGACGTCGGTGGAGGAGATCGCGGCGAAGGCCGGCGTCTCCAAACCGGTGGTCTACGAGCACTTCGGCGGCAAGGAGGGGCTGTACGCGGTGGTGGTGGACCGCGAGATGCGCCGTCTGCTGGACATGGTGACCGGCTCCCTCACCGCCGGTCACCCCCGCGAGCTGTGCGAACAGGCCGCGTTCGCTCTCCTGGACTACATCGAGGAGTACACGGACGGCTTCCGCATCCTGGTCCGCGATTCGCCCATCCCCCAGTCGACGGGTTCGTTCGCCTCGCTGATCTCGGACATCGCCACCCAGGTGGAGGACATCCTGGGGCGCGAGTTCAAGCTGCGCGGCTTCGACCCGAAACTGGCCCCCCTCTACGCCCAGGCCCTGGTCGGCATGGTCGCCCTGACGGGCCAGTGGTGGCTGGACGTCCGCAAGCCCCGCAAGGCGGAGGTGGCGGCCCATCTGGTGAACCTGGCCTGGCACGGCCTGGACGGTCTGGAGCCGAAGCCGCGTTTGATCGGGCATCGCAAGTCCTAGGACCCGAGCTGCTCCGGGGAACGGGACCCGGGCTGCTCCACGGATCCGAGCGGCTCCAGGAACTCCAGTCGGTTGCCGACGGGGTCCTCGGAGTAGAAGCGGCGGTGGCCGGGGAGGTTGTCGTCCCAGGTGACCTCGGCCTGGTGGGCCCGCAGGCGGGCGGCGAAGGCCTCGATGCCGGTGACGCGCAGCCCGGGGTGGGCCTTCTTCGCGGGCCGGAACTCCTTCTCGATCCCCATGTGCAGCTGCACGGCCCCCGCCCGGAACCAGCAGCCGCCGCGGGCGGCGAGGACGGGCGGTTTGGGGATCTCGGTCATGCCGAGAACCTCGACGTAGTACACGCGAAGGAAGTCCTCCGAGCCGGGCGGGGCCGCGAGCTGGACGTGGTCGATGGCGGCGAGCATCCGCTCACGCTTCCTTGTGCGCGACGGCGAACAGGCGGCGGAAGGGCAGCACCGTGCCGTACGGGGCCGTCGGATAGGCGTCGCGGAGCAGGTCGCGGTATTCGGTGACGAAGGCGTCGCGGGCCTCCGGGTCGTCGTCGAGGGCCGTCAGCACCGGGCGCAGCCCCGTGCCCTTCACCCAGTCCAGCACCGGATCCGTACCGGTCAGGATCTGTTCGTACGTCGTCTGCCAGACGTCCGCCGCGCAGCCGAGGCGGGTCAGCCGGTCCAGGTAGACCAGCGGTTCGTGGACGGAGTCCTCGTGCCGCAGGACGCCTTCGAGGCGGTCCTTCCAGCGGGCGGAGGCGGCGAGCTCGCGCATCAGGGCGTGCAGGGGCGCGTCGATGTTGTCGGGGACCTGGAAGGCGAAGGTGCCGCCGCGTGCCAGCGCGGCAACCCAGTCGCGGAACCGCTCCACGTGTCCCGGCACCCACTGCAGCGCCGCGTTCGACACGATCAGGTCGTACGTCTCCGTCGGCGCCCAGGTCGTCGCGTCAGCGTGGGCGAAGTCGAGGTGTCCGCCGCCGGCCGTGGGGCCCGCGTACGGCTCGGTCCTGGCCAGCATCTCGGGTGAGTTGTCGTACCCGGTGATGTGCGCGGTGGGCCAGCGGTCGGCGAGGAGGACGGTCACGTTGCCGGGGCCGCAGCCGAGGTCGGCGATGCGGGGCGGGGTGCCGGGGAGGTCGGGGACCCGGGCGAGGAGGTCGGTGAACGGGCGGGCGCGGTGGCCGGCGTGGCGCAGGTACTGGGCGGGGTCCCAGGTGGGAGTGGTCATGTCTGCTACTTTCCCCTCACACTTATCTCGACGTCAAGAGACTTGATATCAAGAGACTTCATGTCGACACAACCACTACACTGATCGTCATGGAGGACGAGGTCGATCGGCTGGTCGCAGCATGGCGCCGGGAGCGCCCTGACCTCGACGTGGAACCGCTCGAGGTACTCAGCCGGGTGAGCAGGCTCGCCCGGCACCTGGACCGCGCCCGACGGCTGGCGTTCTCCGAGCACAGCCTGGAGCCCTGGGAGTTCGACGTGCTGACCGCACTGCGGCGCGCGGGCTCCCCGTACCAGCTCTCCCCCGGCCAGCTGCTCACGCAGACGCTCGTCACCTCCGGCACGATGACCAACCGCATCGACCGGCTGACGAAGAAGGGCCTGGTGGAGCGCCTCCCGGACCCGAGCGACCGCCGGGGCGTACTCGTACGCCTCACGGACGAGGGACGCGACCGCGCCGACCAGGCGCTCGCCGGACTCCTCGACCAGGAGCGCGCGATCCTGGCCGAACTCAGCAAGGCGCAGCGCGGTGAACTCGCCTCCCTGCTACGCCAGCTGACCGCCCCGTTCGACAACATCCCCGGCTAGGTCGACGGGCCCGACCCCGGCCCGGCGGGCGAGGGCGACCGCGGCGAGCGTCGAGTGGACGCCCAACTTCCCCAGCACGTTCTGCATATGGGTACGGACGGTGTGCGGGGAGAGGAACAGCCTCTCCGCGACGGCCTTCCGCCCCAGCCCCGCGACCATGCACCGCAGCACTTCCCGCTCCCGCGGCGTGAGCGATTCGACCAGCCGCTCGCTCTCGGTGCGGTGCTTGCGCGCGGCGGTCAACTCCCGCAGGACGCCGGTGAGCAGGGCGGGCGGAAGATGCGTCTCGTCGCGCAGCACACCCCGTATGACGGTCAGGAGCCGCGACAGGGAACAATCCTTGGCGACCCACCCCGAGGCGCCGGCCTGAAGTGCGAGGGCGGCGCGGCGCGGATCGTCCTTCTCGGCGAGGACGACGATGCGCACGCTCGGCTGCCCCGAACGGACGCCCGCGACCAGCGAGATGCCGTCGACGAGCCCGTCCTCGTTGCCCTCCTGGACCGGTACGGCAGGACGGGCGCCGGGCAGATTGCCGCCCAGGTCGGCGTCGACGAGCAGCACGTCGAATCTGCGGCCCTCCGCGGACGCCCGCTCCAGGCAGCGCAGCGCGGCAGGGCCGCTGCCTGCGGCGGACACGTCGACGTCGGGCTCGGCGGCCAGGGCGGCGGCGAGCGACTCGGCGAAGATGCGGTGGTCGTCGACGACCAGGACACGGATGCGAACCACTGATACCCCCACTGGTCGGGGGACGGACCGGCGCAGGTACGACACCTGAAGTGATCCCGAGCCCGCTCGAACTCGGAAAACGGAGTGCCGCAGCCGCACGGCCGCCGCCGTGCTGGAACTGCTACCCCCACTTCGGGCGTCGTACCCGACTGTCTCGCCCCCTGATCAGCACCGGCCCCCACCGGCGCTGTTCACAGGGTACGACCGGGGGCGGGCAGCGGAAGGCAATTTGCAGAACTGATTGGCCAGCGCGTTTATGGTGAGCCGTATGTTTCGTATGGAGACAGGAGACGACAAAGACCGGCGTGATCTGCTCCGCCGGCGACTGCGCGACACGAACACAGCGGCGTCCCCGATCCTCCGCGCGCTGCGCGGCACCCCCGCCGAACGGGAACTTCCGCTCCACGTCTGGGCCTTGGACGCCGACGGGGCGCTCGCCGGCGGGCTCGTCGGTCACACCTGGACGACGTGGCTGCACGTGACGTACCTCTGGGTGGACACCCCCCACCGCGGCGCGGGCCTCGGCGGCCGGCTTCTCGCCGAGGCCGAGCGCCTCGCCCACGAGGAGCGCGGCTGCCGCAACTCCCGCCTGGAGACCTGGGACTTCCAGGCCCCCGAGTTCTACAAGCAACACGGCTACGAGGTCGTCTGCGTGATCCCCGACTATCCACCAGGAATCACGGAATACACCCTGACCAAGCGCTTGCCCTGACCAGAACCCCCTCGCCTTCAAGCACCGGTCACCCCGAGGCCTTTAGGGGCGCGGGGAACTGCGCGCCCAGCCCCCACGGTCCGCAGACAAAGAACGCACCCGAGCGTCAGCTCAAGCGCCGGGCGCCCGCCGAAGGCACCGCCGGGAAGACCCGAGGAGCCGTATGACCGGCGGAGCCGAACGCCTCGGTCACCGCCTTCGTCACCGTATCCACATCCGCCGACTCCACCAGCACGATCGCCGAGCCACCGAAGCCGCCCCCCGTCATCCGCGCACCCAGCGCCCCCGCGGCGTTGGCCGTGGCGACCACGAGGTCCAGCTCCTCGCAGGAGATCCGCAGGTCGTCCCGGAGCGAGGCGTGCCCGTCCGTGAGGACCGGCCCGATGGCCCGGACGTCCCCGGCGTCCAGCAGCGCGATGACCCGCTCCACCCGGTGATCGTCCGAGACGACGTGGCGGACATACCGGCGTACGCGCTCGTCCGAGAGGCGCGCGAGCGCCGCGTCGAGCTCCTCGTACGCGACATCCCGCAGATGCGACACCCCGAGCTGCCGCGCGCCCTCCTCGCACCCCTCGCGCCGCTCGGCGTACGCCCCGTCGCCCAACGCGTGCTTCACCCGTGTGTCGACGACCAGCAACTCCAGCCCCAGGGAGGCCAGATCGAAGGGGACCTGCCGGATGGACAGATCGCGGCAGTCGAGGTGCAGTGCGTGCCCCTCGGTGCAGCACGCGGACGCCGTCTGGTCCATGATCCCGCAGGGCACGCCGACGAAGTCGTTCTCGGCGCGCTGGGCGAGGCGGGCCAGTTCGGGTCCGGTGAGGCCGAGTTCGTACAGGTCGCTGAGAGCGAGCGCCGTCACGACCTCCAGAGCGGCGGAGGAGGACAGGCCCGCCCCCGTCGGCACGGTCGAGGCGAGGTGCACGTCCGCGCCCGTCACCGCGTGTCCCGCCTCGCGCAGCGCCCACACCACGCCCGCCGGGTACGCGGCCCAGCTGGTGTTGGTCAGCGGCGCCAGCTCGTCGACGTGCAGTTCGACGACCGGGCCCTCGATGTCGGCGGAGTGCAGCCGCAGCACCCCGTCCGTGCGCCGCGACACCGCCGCCACCGCCGTGTGCGGCAGCGCGAGCGGCATCACGAACCCCTCGTTGAAGTCCGTGTACTCGCCGATCAGGTTGACCCGCCCGGGCGCCGCCCAGACGCCTTCCGGTGCGGTCCCGTACAGCTCCTCGAACCCCTCGCGTACGCCCACCGAATTACCTACCGCTCCTTGTTCTGAGCGAACGCCCACGCGTCCGCGACGATCCCCGCGAGATCCGCGCGGGACGGGTTCCAGCCGAGCCGCTCGCGCGCGGTCGCCGCCGAGGCGACGAGCACGGCCGGGTCCCCGGCCCGGCGCGGGGCCGTGACCTCGGGGATCGGGTGCCCCGTGACCTGGCGGACGGTCTCGATGACCTCGCGGACGGAGAAGCCGTTGCCGTTGCCGAGATTGCAGATGAGGTGCTCACCGGCGGTGGCCGCCTCGACGGCCAGCAGGTGGGCGTCCGCCAGGTCCGCCACGTGGATGTAGTCGCGGATGCAGGTGCCGTCCGGCGTCGGGTAGTCGTCGCCGAAGACGGAGATCGCGTCCCGCCGCCCCTGCGCGACCTGGAGGACGAGCGGGATGAGGTGCGACTCGGGGTCGTGGCGCTCGCCCTGCGCCCCGTAGGCGCCGGCCACGTTGAAGTAGCGCAGCGACACCGCGCCCAGTCCGTGGGCCGCCGCCTCGCCGGTGATCATGTGGTCGACGGCGAGCTTGGAGGCGCCGTAGGGGTTGGTGGGCCTCGTCGGCGCGGACTCGACGATCGGGGTCTGCTCCGGCTCGCCGTACGTGGCGGCGGTGGAGGAGAAGACCAGCTTGCGCACGCCCGCCTCGCGCATCGCCGCGAGCAGCGCCATGGTGCCGCCGACGTTGTTGTCCCAGTACTTCTCGGGCTTCACGACGGACTCGCCGACCTGCGAGAACGCGGCGAAGTGCAGCACGGCGTCGTACGAGGAGTCCAGCCACTTACCGGCGTCGCGGATGTCGCCCTCGATGAAGGCGGCCCCGGCGGGCACACCCTCACGGAAGCCCGTCGACAGGTTGTCGAGGACCGTCACCTCGTGACCGGCCTCGATCAGATGCTGCGCGACCACGCTGCCGACATAGCCCGCGCCACCCGTGACCAGGTACTTCCCACTCATGAACTCGCTACCTCTCGCAGTCGCTGGGCCGCGGCTTCCGGCGGCACGTCGTTGATGAACACACTCATGCCGGACTCGGAACCCGCGAGGAACTTCAGCTTGCCGGAAGTGCGGCGAATGGTGAAAAGCTCGAGGTGAAGCGCGAAGTCGTCCCTGCTCACCCCTTCGAACTCCTCCAGCGCGCCGAACGGCGCCTGGTGCCAGGCGGCGATGTACGGCGTCGGAGGCTCGCCCTCACCGAAGATCCGGTCGAAGCGCCTCAAGAGTTCCAGATAGACCTGGGGGAACTCTGTGCGTGTCTCCTCGTCGAGCCCGAGCAGGTCGGGCACCCGCCGCTTGGGGTAGAGGTGGACCTCGTAGGGCCAGTGCGCGGCGTACGGCACGAAGGCGACCCACCGCTCGGTCTCCAGGACGATCCGGTCGCCCTCGGCGAGCTCGCGTGCGACGACGTCGTCGAAGAGGTTCTCGCCGCCGGTGGCCTCCTTGTGCGCGGCCAGCGAGCGCAGCATGAGGGCCGTACGCGGGGTGGTGAACGGGTAGCCGTAGATCTGCCCGTGCGGGTGGCCGAGGGTGACGCCGATCTCCTCACCGCGGTTCTCGAAACAGAAGACCTGTTCTACGGAGGGGAGGTGGGACAGCTCCGCCGTGCGGTCCGTCCACGCCTCCAGGACGAGCCCCGCCTGCTCCTCGGTGAGGTCGGCGAAGGACGAGTCGTGGTCGGAGGTGAAGCAGACGACCTCGCAGCGCCCGGAGTCGCCGGCGAGCGAGGGGAAACGATTCTCGAAGACGACGACGTCGTACGAGGAGTCCGGGATCTCGCTCAGCCGGTCGCCCTGCGAGGGGCACAGGGGGCACTCGTTCGCCGGGGGGTGATACGTGCGTCCCTGGCGGTGCGAGGCGATCGCGACCGAGTCGCCGAGCAGCGGGTCGCGGCGCACCTGGGAGCTGGTGACGGTGGGCTCCAGCGGGCGGCGGTCCACCGCGTCGCGCACCGCGCTGTCGCCCGAGTCGTAGTAGATCAGCTCACGACCGTCAGCAAGCCGGGTCGAGGTCTTCTTCACCGCTGGACTCCTCATCCACACCACACCCAACCATCAAACATAACCGAACACAACAAACCACAAAGCAACAGGAACGTCAATGCCTGCGGGGGTTTGGGGGGTGTCTGTGAAGCTTGCGCAGCGTCATGCGACTCATGGGGCATGGATACGGGCATGCATGCCCCCACATACCTCGCCGCAGGGCTCCGGCTCCCCACGAACGGGCTCGACTACACGATCCTCGGCATCTACTTCGTCGTCGTGCTCGGCATCGGTTTCGCCGCCAAGGCCTCGGTCAAGACCAGCCTCGACTTCTTCCTCTCCGGGCGTTCGCTGCCCGCCTGGATCACCGGCCTCGCGTTCATCTCCGCCAACCTCGGCGCGACCGAGATCCTGGGAATGGCCGCGAACAGCGCGCAGTACGGCGTCTACACCGTGCACTGGTACTGGATCGGCGCAATTCCCGCCATGGTGTTCCTGGGCCTGGTGATGATGCCGTTCTACTACGGCTCGAAGGTCCGCTCGGTCCCCGAGTTCCTGCTCCTGCGCTTCGACAAGGCGGCGCACCTGCTGAGTTCGATCCTGTTCGCCTTCGCGGCGATCCTGATCGCGGGCGTCAACCTGTACTCACTGGCGATCGTGGTCGAGGCGCTGCTCGGCTGGCCCCAGTGGGTGGCGATCGTGATCGCGGGGTTCTTCGTACTGGCGTACATCACGCTCGGCGGCCTGTCCTCGGCGATCTACAACGAGGTGCTGCAGTTCTTCGTGATCCTCGCGGCCCTGATCCCGATCGCCGCGCTCGGCCTGAAGCGGGTCGGCGGCTGGGACGGCCTGACCCACTCGCTCGACAAGACCCACGGCAGTGACTTCACCACGGCCTGGGGCGGTACGGGCATCGGCCATGCGAACCCGCTGGGCGCGAACTGGCTGACCATCGTCCTCGGCCTCGGCTTCGTCCTCTCCTTCGGCTACTGGACGACGAACTTCGCGGAGGTGCAGCGCGCGCTCTCGGCGAAGAACCTGTCGGCGGCCCAGCGCACCCCGCTCATCGCGGCGTTCCCCAAGATCTTCATCGTCTTCCTGGTGATGATCCCGGGCCTGGTGGCGGCCGTCCTGGTCCCCAGGATCGGCACCAGCGGCTCGAACCTCCAGTACAACGACGCGGTCCCGTACCTGATGCAGGAACTGCTGCCGAACGGCGTGCTGGGCATCGCGGTGACGGGGCTCCTGGCGGCCTTCATGGCGGGCATGGCGGCCAACGTCTCATCGTTCAACACGGTGTTCACGTCGGACATCTGGCGGCGGTACATCGTGACCGACCGGGAGGACTCCTACTACGTCCGCTTCGGCCGCCTGATCACGGTGATCGGCGTCCTGGCATCGATCGGCACGGCGTTCCTGGCGTCGTCCTTCTCCAACATCATGGCCTACCTGCAGACCCTCTTCTCCTTCTTCAACGTGCCGATGTTCGCGGCCTTCATCGTCGGCATGTTCTGGAAGCGCGCGTCGGCGAAGTCGGGATTCTGGGGCCTGCTGGCAGGCACGACGGCGGCGATGGTCAACTACTTCGTCATCTACAAGCAGGGGATCATCGCCATCCCCTCCGACCAGGGAGCCAACTTCGTCTCGGCGATCGCGGGCTTCGTGGCCGGCGCGGTGGTGATGGTCGCGGTCTCCCTCTTCACGGCCCCCAAACCGGCGGAGGACCTCCAGGGCCTGGTCTACGGCACCGTCTCCCCCGGCATGGCCGAGCCGCCGGCCGTGGGCGACGACGCGTGGTACCGCAGGCCAGCACTGCTGGGCTGGGGCGCGCTGATCCTGGCGGCGGCCTGCTACATCCCGTTCTCGTTCTGACGCAGGAGGCCTGAGCAACCATGTCCGACCACTATTCGGACCGCGATGTCCAGCGCGAGGTCACGGAGCTGGAGCATCAGTCCACGACCGCGACCCGCCTCTTCGACATCCGCACCATCATCGGCGGCCTGTTCGTCGTCTACGGCGTCATCGTCACCCTGGCGGGCCTGACCGCCTCCAAGGCGGAACTCGCCAAGGCCCAAGGCGTCAACATCAACCTCTGGACCGGCCTCGGCATGCTCGCCCTGGGCATCTTCTTCCTGCTGTGGCTGTGGCTACGCCCGCTGGCCGCGCCGGTCCCGATGCCGGAGGAGGAGCCTCCGTCGGAGTAGCTGGTGTGTGGTGGGGCTGGAGTGCGCCGGGGACTCCGGCCCCATGCGGCGACGCGGGCCCTTCGGGGATGAGGAGGTCTCCTCACACCCCGTCGTCATCGAACAGTTCGGTAGCTTCGGTCACGCTGATGGCTCGTTCCGACCAGGCCTTGAGCTGGTCCAGGTCGGAGCACGCCCGCACGCGAAGCCGGACGGAGTCGGGTACTGGGAGGCCGCGCAGCTCCAGGATCGTCAGGGTCATTTCGATGCGATCTTCGACCCGCGTCTCGTGCCTCACCTTCTCCGCGGCCGGGTTCTTGAAGAAATAGTTCACCGGAGCCATCAGGTCCCTCCAAATCTCCTTCGCCTGGGAATCCACCAGGCCAGACGTCACGAGCTGTACGAGCAGAGCCGCGCTTACCGGGTCAATCGTCTCCAGAGCCGCCGCGAGTGGTCCCAGTATCGCAGCGGCACGCGGCCCCTTACCATGCGTAATCGCCGAGAGCACCGCGAGCGACACGTCCTGCGCGGCCTCCTTCTCGTCGGTGATCACCGGCACGTTGTCCGGGCCGAGAACCATCGGCCGCACGACGAGCGAGGACCAGCCGGGCAGACCGAACCGGATCGGCTGCGCGGCCCACCGCGCGGTGGAGCTGCTCTGGGTCATGACGATCAGCACCGGTTCACAGCGGTACTCCTCGTAGAGGTACGAGAGGTAGTACGGCCAACTCCCGCGCTTCCTCTCGTCCTTCTTGCCCTGCGACTCCAGCACCAGCAGATAGTCCAGTTGGCCAAGGAAGTGTGAGGAACAGCCATGACCACCCCCGCTCACTGGCAGAAGTCGTCCTTCTCCGGCGGCGGTGAAGGCAACGACTGCCTCGAACTCGCCACCACCACCTGCACCCCCACCCCCACCACCATCCACCTCCGCGAAAGCGACACCCCCGCCACCCACCTCACCACCACCCCCACCTCCCTCTCCCACCTCCTCCACCACATAAAGACCGGCAGGCTCGGCACGCCCCTGGTCTGATCGTCGGGCCGTCCGGTCGCCCGGGGTTCGATCCGCGCGGAGAATGAGTGGTCGGCGAGGTGGCGATGATGCCCACATGGCGACTGCGGGACTTCCGCGACGACGATCTGGACCGTGCCATCCAGATCTGGGACCAGGACCGGCAGACGGACGACTCCCCTCCGGTGTTCCCCGTCTCCGAGGTCATGGCCGTGGCCCGGGCCGGCGGCCCCGCGGTGGTCGCGGTGGTCGGCGACGACCTGGTGGGCATGGCGGTGGCGCAGGCCCAGGGCGAGCGGGCCTGGATCACGCTGGTGGCGCTCGCTGGGAACTGGCGCAGCCGGGGCATCGGCAGCGCCCTGATCGCCGAGCTGGAGCGGCGCCTTCGCACGCGGGGGAGCCGTCGGATCGGCGCGCTGCTCGCCCCCGGGGCCACCGGAACCGCGGCGCTGGAGAACTCCGGCTACCGGGCCCGGGACGGACTGGTCTTCTACGAGAAGGTCGAGCACCTCGGCGCGAGCGACGCGGGTCTGCTCGCGGAGCTGGGCGGGCGGGTGCAGCCGGGCGGGCTCTGGGCCGCCCTCGCGGGGATGGAGCGGGAGAAGGAGACCATCGAGCGGCGGATCGTGCTGCCGCTGGCCGAACCCGCACTGGCCGACCGGTACGGGGTGGCGCCGCCGAAGGCGGTCATCCTCTTCGGGCCGCCGGGCACCGGCAAGACCAGCTTCGCGAGAGCCGTCGCCTCCCGGCTGGAGTGGCCGTTCGTGGAGCTCTTCCCGTCCCGGCTCGCCGCGGGCTCCGCCGGGGGCCTGGCCGCCTCGCTGCGGGACACGTTCCACGAGCTGGCGGGGCTGGAGACGGTGCTCCTGTTCATCGACGAGGTCGAGGAGATCGCCGGCGTCCGCTCCGGTGTGGCCGTCGACCCCGGCCACGGCGTCACCAACGAACTGCTCAAGCTGATCCCCGGCTTCCGCGACCACGACGACCGGCTGCTGATCTGCGCCACCAACTCCGTCCGCTCCCTCGATCCGGCGTTCCTGCGCCCCGGCCGGTTCGACTACGTCATCCCGGTCGGTCCCCCCGACGCGGCCGCCCGGGAAGCGATCTGGCGGCGCTACCTGGGCCGGGCCGCCGACGGGGTCGGGCTGCACCGGCTGGTGGAGGCCAGCGAGATGTTCACCCCCGCCGACATCGAGTTCGCCGCCCGCAAGGGCGCCCAGGCCGCCTTCGAACGCGAGATCACCGACCGCCTGGGCACCCCGGCCGACACCGAGGACTACCTCGCCGCCATCGCCGACACCCGTCCCTCACTCACCGAACAGGCGCTCACCGAGTTCAGGGAGGACATCGAGCACCACGTGCGCATGTGATGCCGGGTACTCCCGAGCACGGTCGGCGCCCGTGACGTCGCCGTCCACCTCAGCCGGCGTCCTCCGCCGCGCCCCCGGGAGACGTCGGCACCGGCCCCGCCCGGTCCAGCAGCCCCGTCCGCGCGGCCAGGGCGGCAGCCTCCAGCCGCGACCCCACCCCCAGCTTCATCAGCACCCGCTGGACATGGGTCCGGGCGGTCGACGGAGCTATCCCCATACCGGCCGCGATGAGCCTCGTGTCCTCCCCGTCCGCGACCCTCACCAGGACCTCCACCTCCCGTGGGGTGAGCATCTGCAGAAGCCGCTGGCCCTCGTCGTCCGGTTGGGCGGCGGGGTTCAACAGCTCACTGAAAGCGCCCTGGAGCAGGGCGGGGGCGACCGCCGCCTCGCCCGCCCTGGCCTTCATGATGGCGCGCTCGACTCCCTCTATCCGCTCGTCATGGCGTACGTAGCCCGACGCGCCCGCGGCGAACGCGGCGGCGATGCCGCGCGGGTTCGGGACCGGGCCCAGGACCAGGACCGCAACCTGCGGACGCTCCCGTTTGATCCTGATCACCGGGTCGAAGATTCCCGGCTCGGCGGGTGTCGCCGTGCCGATCAGGCACACCTCCGGCGCCCTGGTGATCACCAGCTCCGCCGCTCCCGCGGCGGGCGCCGCCGCGGCGAGCACCCGGTGCCCCCGCAGTTTCAACGCCGAGGCCAACGCCTCGGCGAGCAGTCGGTGGTCGTCGACCACCATGAGCCGCACTCCCATCGAGCAACCCCCCAGTCCCCCCAAGCATCCCCACTGGTTCCCCGTGGATTAGGAGCCCCCCGGCTCTCCATCCCCCGGAAGCTACACGCTTGTTCGACGTTGCGCTTCCCCTACTGGTGAGAAGTGCCCCGGAATATCGAAATTCCTCGCATTCGGGAGTGATGAGGGGTAAGCGAACGGCCCCGTCCCTGAGCTGGGACGGGGCCATGGTCAAAAGAAGTTGACCTACTGCGGGCCGAACGCGATCACCAGGTATTCCTTCTCGGATGCGCTGTACGGCTTGTGGGCGTAGATCCCGGACATGTACAGGTGACCCTTGCTGTAAAGGATCTCGGCGTAGTCCGGGAGCATGCTTGTCTCCGCGTCGTGGACCGACGCGGTCGCCGGGTTCTCCAGGAGCTCGGTCTCCTTGAAGGAGGTGCCGTCGATGCTCACGATCTGACCGCCCTTGTCGTAGGGCGGCCGCTTGTACGCGAGGAGGTTGCCGCCGTCCATGCGCAGCGGGGAGATGTCGTAGCCGTCGCCCGCGTCCGCGCGCTGGCCGGTCTGCTTGCCGGTGCCCAGGTCGAAGGCGACGATCTCGTTGATCTGGCCGGACTGGCCGCCGTCGTGCTGTTCGGTCGGGATGTAGAGCTTGTCGTTGCCGACCACCAGTCTCGCGCAGCTCTCGATCCTGGTGATGCCGTCGCACCTGGCCGCGTACGTCTTGCCCGGAGCGGAGATCCTGGTGCGCAGCTGACCGGTCTTGTTGTCGATGGAGAAGAAGTCCGAGATGCCGCTGCCGTCACCCGCGGAGTCGCCGACGTCGGCGGCCACCACCAGCGGGTTCGTCGACACGACGCTCGCGTACTCGATGCCGGGCGACATCTTGTACTCCGAGATCACCTTCCCTGACGTCGGGTCGATGGTCTGGATGTGCAACTGCCGCGTACTGCCGTACTCGCCGCACTTGCGGACCGCGACCAGCTTGTCGCCGCCGCCGTACCCGGCGTCGTAGCAGCTGTCCGTGGGCTTCGGGACCCACAGCGCCTTGCCGGTGGAGATGTCGAACGCGGCGCCACCGTTGGTGCTGCCCACGGCGACGGTGTTCGCGCTGGTGGTGACGTTGTCGAGGCTGATCTTCTGGTCACCGGACTTGACCGACTTCGTCCACAGCAGCTTGCCGGCGGCGAGGTCGAGGGCGGAGACCTCACTGCAGCCGTGCGAAGGCTTCGCCTTGGTCGGCATGGCGGGCTCGTAGACGATCGCGGTCCGGCCGGAGTCGGTGGTGTGGCGGCTGGCCGTGCACACCGGGCCGGGGAGCTTGATCGTCCAGGCCTTGGCGCCCGAGTCGGGGTCGTAGCCGTTGATCTCGGCGTTGCCGCTCTTGGCGTACACCTTGTCGGTGAGCCAGGAGCCGACGGTGGACACGCTGCTCTCGGCGGGCACGGCGGGCGCGGGGACCTGGAAGAGGACCTTGGAGCTGGTGTTGGCGGGCACCTTCTCCTTGCCGGTGGAACCGGTGGTCTTGTCGCCGCCCGAGCCGCCCTTGCCTCCGGTGCCGCCACTCGTACCGGACGAGTTGTTCTTGCTGTCGTCCTTGCCGGAGCTCGCGTACCAGACCCCGCCGCCGATGATCAGCGCGACGGCCGCGACGGCCGCCACGATGATGACCACCTGGCTGTTCGGCTTCCGCCCGCCGCCCCCGCCCTGGGGAACCTGGGGCTGCATCGGGTAGGTCGGCGGCTGCTGCGGATAGCCGTAGCCGTACGGGGGTCCCGGGGGCTGGGCGGGCTGCTGGCCGGGGTAGCCGTAGCCCGGCTGGGCCGGGGGCCCCGGCGGGGGTGCCTGCTGCGGGTAGCCGTAGCCGGGACCCTGCGGAGGCTGCGGGGCGCCGAACCCACCGGGCGGCGGAGCCTGCGGCGCGCCGAACCCACCCGGCGGAAGGTCCTGGGGGGCTCCGAAGCCACCCGGCGGCGGGTCCTGGGGCGCGCCGAAGCCGCCCTGCGGGGGCTGGTTCGGCGGTGGTGGGGGCGGCGGCTGGCTCATGACGTGTCTACCTCGGATGCGGATGCGTTGGGGACGGAGATGCCGGAGACGAAGAAGGTGGCGAACGGGGCGAAGGTGGCGTGAGCGTGCGTCACTTGCCGTAGGCCAGCATCAACTTCTCCTTCGACTGGTCGTTGCCCGTCAGCCGGGTGGTGGAGATGTAGAAGCGCCCGTCCACGTAGTCGACCGCCTTCGAGAAGAAGCCGTTCTCGACCGACGCCGTGCCCTGCGGGTTCTGCAGCAGCTTGGTGGGCTTGTGGCTGCTTCCGGTCGTGGGGATCGACACGATCTGCCCACCCGCGTCGTACGACGGCTCGACGTACGCGATCAGCTGCGTCCCGTCCATCTTCAGCGGCAGCATCGACTCGGCGGCCGGGGACTTGACGCGCCACTTCTCCTTGCCGGTCGACAGGTCGAAGGCGACGATCTCGTTGGCGCCGCTCTTCGCCTCGGTCGGCAGATAGAGCGTGTTCGCGTCGGCGACGGTGCCGAAGCAGCCCGTCAGATCGCGGTCGAGGATGGCGAAACCGCACTCGGGCCTGAAGGCGTCGCTGCTCTTGAGCTGTGAGCGGACGGCGCCGTTGTCCTTGAACGTGGTGACGTTGACCTTCTTCTGATCCTTGTTGGTCATGTAGATGACGACGGGATCGACGGAGTAGGTGCGCTCGACCGTCCAGCCCTTGGGGATCTTCGTGGTCCACTTGGCCTTGCCGGTGGCCGGGTCCAGCTCCTGCACCTCGTCGTGCTCGGTGTCGGTGGCGGCACCGCAGGAGGCGACGGACAGCAGCTTGGCGCCGCCCGCGAACGCTGCCGGGTAGCAGGCCTGGCCGTAGTTCGTCTTGTCCCAGAGCTTCTTGCCGCTGGTGATGTCGTACGCCGTGCCGGACTGCGAGCGGCCGACCATCAGCGTCTTGCCGGTGACCGACAGATCGACGGTGAGCGTGCTGTCGAAGAGCGCTCCGTCGGCGACCTTGCCGCTCCAGCCCTTGGCACCGGTCCCGAGGTCTATCTGCTGGAGCTGGTTGCACTTGGCGTTGTCGCCGGCACCGCTCTTGTACGCCACGACGACCTTGTCGTCGGACGTCTTCTGCGGGGTGACCGCACAGATCGGCTGCGGGAACGTGATCGGGTCCCAAGCGGGCTTGCCGTCCCCGACGTTGTACGCGAACACCTGCTTGTACGCGGCCTTCACCGCCGTCTTGTCGGTGATCCACAGGCCGGGGGCGTCGGCGCCGGAACCGGGCGCGTCGGGCGCCTGCTTGTACCAGAGCACCTTCGCCTCACCGGCCTGGCGGCCCGCGTTGAGGTTCTCGGGGTCCCCGCCGCCGTTGCCGCCGCCGTCACCGGGGTTGACCGGATCGGCGGAGGAGGAGGCCTTCTTGCCCTTGCTGTCCTGGGCGACCGGCTTCTTGCCGTCGTCGCCGCTCCCGCCGCTGACGGCCCAGACGGTCCCGCCGACGACGAGCAGCGCGGCCACGGCGGCGCCGATGACCACCGCCGGGCGGCCCTTGAAGGGGTTCTTGGAACCACCGGGAGGAGGCGGAGGGGTGCCCGGGCCGCCGGGGCCGCTCGGGTACTGCGCCTGGCCCGGATAGCCGTATCCGGACCCGTATCCGGGCTGCTGACCGTACGCGGGCTGCTGACCGTAGCCGGGCTGCTGGCCGTACGGGCCGGGCTGGGCGTACGGCCCCGGCTGCTGCGGCGGTTGTGCGTACGGGCCCGCCGGCTGCTGCGGCGGCTGGGCGTAGGGGCCGGGCTGGGCGTAGGGCCCGGGCTGCTGCGGATATCCGTAACCGGGCGCCGGCGGACCGGCGGGCGGAAGGGGCGTGCCCTGGGGCGCGTTGGGGGGTGCGCCGAACCCGCCCTGCGCCGGTGCCGCCGGTGGAACCGGTGGCGTCGACGGCGTCGGTGGCTGGTCCTGCGGTGCTCCGAAGCCACCCTGCGGCGGCTCACTCGGCGGCTGACTCATCAGCGCGTTCCCCCTCATTCACTGATGTGGCGCCCCACCGGCGACGCGGTCGGCGGCGCCGAATTCGCGCCACGCCGGTGGTTCTCAGACTGTTCTCAGACGGACCTTTCTATCACTCTGGAGACCTCGAACAAGGGGCCGGTACTCCCCCTGTTCCCAAGGGAGGACCGGCCCGTGATGCCCTCGTTACGCGCCTTCACGCCCCCTTCACGGGACGCGCGCGCCGCCTGCCAGAGGCTTACGCGTCTTCCGCGAGCTCCAGCCAGCGCAGCTCCAGTTCCTCGCGCTCACCGGTCAACTGACGCAGTTCGGCGTCGAGTTTGGCGACCTTCTCGAAGTCCGTCGCGTTGTCGGCGATTTGGGTGTGGAGCTTGCTCTCCTTCTCGGAGATCTTGTCGAGCTGACGCTCGATCTTCTGCAACTCCTTCTTCGCGGCGCGGGCGTCGGCGGCGGAGGCGGCCCTGGCGGACTGCGCGGGCGCGGCGGCGAGTACGGCGGCCGCGGCGACCTCCTCCATGCGCTTGCGCCGCTCCAGGTACTCGTCGATCCCGCGCGGCAGCATCCGCAGGGTGCTGTCGCCGAGGAGCGCGAACACGTTGTCCGTCGTGCGCTCGATGAAGAACCGGTCGTGGGAGATCACGATCATCGAGCCGGGCCAGCCGTCGAGCAGGTCCTCCAGCTGGGTCAGCGTCTCGATGTCGAGGTCGTTGGTGGGCTCGTCGAGGAAGAGGACGTTGGGCTCGTCCATGAGCAGCCGCAGCAGCTGAAGCCGCCGCCGCTCACCACCGCTGAGGTCTCCGACGGGCGTCCACTGCTTCTCCTTGTTGAAGCCGAACGTCTCGCAGAGCTGCCCCGCGGTCAGCTCGCGCCCCGTGCCCAGGTCGACCCGGTCGCGGACGGCCTGCACGGCCTGCAGCACCCGCCAGGTCGGGTCGAGCTCGGCGACCTCCTGCGACAGATAGGCGAGCTTGACGGTCTTGCCGGTGCTGATCCGCCCGGCGACGGGCTGCGTCTCCCCCTCGCTGCGGGCGGCCTCGGCCATGGCTCGCAGAAGAGAGGTCTTGCCGGCTCCGTTCACACCCACGAGCCCGACCCGGTCGCCGGGACCGAGCTGCCAGGTGAGGTGCTTGAGCAGGACCTTCGGGCCCGCCTGCACCGTCACATCCTCAAGATCGAAGACCGTCTTGCCCAGCCGCGAGCTGGCGAACTTCATCAGCTCGCTCTTGTCGCGGGGCGGCGGCACGTCCGCGATCAGCTCGTTGGCGGCCTCGACACGGAAGCGCGGCTTGGAGGTACGGGCGGGGGCGCCGCGCCGCAGCCAGGCCAGCTCCTTGCGCACCAGGTTCTGCCGCTTGACCTCCTCGGTGGCGGCGATGCGCTCACGCTCCGCACGCGCGAAGACGTAGTCGGAGTACCCGCCCTCGTACTCGTACACCGCGCCCTTCTGCACGTCCCACATACGGGTGCAGACCTGGTCGAGGAACCACCGGTCGTGCGTCACGCACACCAGCGCCGACCGCCGCTCCCGCAGGTGCTGGGCGAGCCAGGCGATGCCCTCCACGTCCAGATGGTTGGTGGGCTCGTCGAGGATGATGAGGTCCTGCTCCTCGATGAGCAGCTTGGCGAGCGCGATACGGCGGCGCTCGCCGCCGGAGAGCGGGGCGATGACCGTGTCGAGCCCCTGCGGGAACCCCGGCAGGTCCAAGCCGCCGAACAGCCCCGTCAGGACGTCCCTGATCTTGGCGTTGCCCGCCCACTCGTGGTCGGCGAGGTCGCGGATGACCTCGTGCCGGACGGTGGCGGTGGGGTCGAGGGAATCGTGCTGGGTCAGCACCCCCAGATGCAGCCCGCCGGAGTGCGTGACGCGGCCGGTGTCGGCCTCCTCCAGCTTGGCGAGCATGCGGATGAGGGTGGTCTTGCCGTCGCCGTTCCGCCCGACCACACCGATCCGGTCGCCCTCGCTGACGCCGAGGGAGACTCCGTCGAGCAGGGCACGGGTGCCGTACACCTTGCTGACGGACTCGACATTGACCAGGTTGACGGCCATTTCTCTCCTGAACAAGGGGGACGATCGACCCTCAAGGGTAGTCCGGCTCCCTCACCTCCCGAGCCACACGGGTGGGGGCCCGGGGCGCAGCCCCGGCCCCCAGGGGCGCGGGGAACCGCGCGACCGGCCCCCACCGGCCCGCGGACAACGCACCCGCCCCGCATATTCACGCGGCCACGGCCGCAGGCCGCCCACGTCCCGCCCGCTCCACCAGCAGCCACCCCGCGAGCGTCATCGCCACGGCGACCGGAGCCGTCACCCGGACCGCGATCAGTACCGCCGTGCGCCCTTCCAGCAACCCGCCGAACCCGACCATGGAGAGCCCCAGCACCCCGAAGAGGCACAGCGTCACGCCGAGCGCGGCGGCCGGCCGCGCACCCGCGGACGGCGCCCCCGGCTCCCGTACGACCGCCGCAGAGGGCTGTTCGAACCTCCGGAACACGGTGACGAGCAGCGCCGTCACCACACCGGCCACCACCACCCGCACCGGCACCTGGGCCCACCACGCCCCCGTCGCGGGCTCCGGCAGCCGTACGCCGAGGGCCAGCAGCGCGCCGTACACACCGAGCATCGCGGTGAGGTGCCACAGGAAGGCCGTCATGGACACGCCGTTGGCCGCGACGACCGCACGCCACACCCGCGGCCGGCGCAGCCACCGCTGCGCGGCGCCCCGCAGCAGCTCCACCCCGCCGACCAGCCACAGCCCGTGGCACAGCAGCGCGAAGGTGGGCGGCGCCATGTTGGAGATCTTCTCGCCGGGCATCCCGACCATGGACAGCGGATACGGCCCGTAGGCGACCAGCAGCACCGCCCCGGCGAGCCCGGCGCCCGCGAGGAGGTAGGGACGTCCCAGCTTCCCGTCCGCGCGCAGGAAACCGAGCTGATGGACGGCGAGCCAGACGAACGCGAAGTTCAGGAACTCCACGTACGGCACACCGAACCCGAACCGCAGCACGTCCACGAGACCGGCCGCGGCGACGAGCCCGCCGAACGCACCCCACCCGTACCGCTCGTGCAGCCGCAGCAGCGGCGGCGTGAAGGCCACCATCGCCAGGTAGATCCCTATGAACCACAGCGGCTGGGCGACGAGTCGTAGCGACACGTCCAGCAACCCGCCCTCCCTGCCCGCGAGTTGCAGGGCGAGCGCGAGCGCTCCCCACACGCCGATGAACACCACGGTCGGCCGCAGCAGCCGTTGCAACCGGGCGCGCAGGAAGACGGAGTAGAGGGCCTCTCCCCCGTTCTCCCCGGCCTTGCGTCGCAGCGAGCGGTACGACAGCGCGTGCGAGAAGCCGCCGACGAAGAAGAAGACGGGCATGACCTGGAGGGCCCAGGTGAGCAGCTGGAGGCGGGGCTCCACGGCGAGCAGGTTCCCGACCTCGGCCCGTCCGTCGCCGCGCACCGACACGGCGGCCATCAGCCAGTGCCCGAGCACCACCGTGCCGAGCGAGGCGACCCGCAGCAGGTCGACGTACTTGTCGCGCGAGGCGGGTGTGGCCGCGGCGAGGGCGTGAGCGCTTGATGCCATACGAGTACGGTCGCGCCGTCCGCCGCTACGGCGTCAGCGCGCCCGTACTCAGTTCGCCTCTGAGTACCGCGACCCCGTGACGTGCCTCCGAGTACCGGCGCCCGTGCGGGTCAGACGACCGTCGCGCCGGGGGCGGGGCCGTCGGTGACCCGTACCGTCCGGCAGGTGCCGGAGGCGCGCAGCGCGTCGGCGACCGCGCGCGCGGCCTCGGCGTCCGCCGCGAGGAAGGCCGTGGTCGGCCCCGAGCCGGAGACCAGGGCCGCGAGCGCACCGGCGTTCCGCCCCGCGGCGAGCGTGTCGGCGAGGGCCGGGAAGAGGGAGAGGGCGGCGGGCTGGAGGTCGTTGGAGACGGCGCGGGCGAGGGCCCCGGCGTCCCCCTTGGCCAGCGCGTCGAGCAGCTCCTGCGAGGCGACCGGCTCCGGGATCCGCACCCCCTCGTTCATCCGGTCGAACTCCCGGAAGACCGCCGGGGTCGACAGCCCGCGCTCGGCGATCGCGAAGACCCAGTGGAAGGTCCCGCCGACCTCGAGCGTCCGCAGCTGCTCGCCCCGTCCGACGCCCAGCGCCACCCCGCCCACCAGGCTGAACGGCACGTCACTGCCCAACTCGGCGCAGATGTCGAGGAGTTCCTCGCGGGAGGCGTTCGTCCCCCACAGGGCGTCGCAGGCGAGCAGCGCGCCGGCACCGTCGGCGCTGCCGCCCGCCATGCCGCCCGCGACGGGGATGTCCTTGGCGATGTGGAGGTGGACGGCCGGTTCGATGCCGTACCGGCGGGCGAGTTCGAGGGCCGCGCGGGCCGCCAGGTTCGTGGCGTCGAGGGGGACCTGGTCGGCGTCCGGGCCCTCGCAGGTGATCCGCAGCTCGTCCGCCGGCACCACGGTGACCTCGTCGTACAGCCCTACGGCGAGGAAGACGTTGGCCAGGTCGTGGAAGCCGTCGGGGCGGGCGGCGCCGACGGCGAGCTGGACGTTGACCTTGGCGGGGACTCGAACGGTCACGACGTCCGTGCCCGTGCCCGTCCTGGGCTCGGTCTTCGACTCCGTCACGGCTGAGCGCTCTCCTTGTTCTCTGCCTTGCTCTCGGCGTTCTCGGCCTTGTTCTCGGCGATACGGGCGAACTCCTCCACCGTCAGCGACTCCCCGCGGGCCTGCGGTGAGACCCCGGCGGCGACGAGCGCGGCCTCGGCGGCGGCCGCGGAACCGGCCCACCCGGCGAGGGCGGCGCGCAGCGTCTTGCGCCGCTGGGCGAAGGCGGCGTCGACGACCGCGAAGACCTCGCGCTTGGAGGCCGTGGTCCTGATGGGCTCGGCGCGCCTGACGAGCGACACGAGGCCGCTGTCGACGTTCGGCGCGGGCCAGAAGACGTTCCGTCCGATGGAGCCGGCCCGCTTCACGTCGGCGTACCAGTTGGCCTTGACGCTCGGCACGCCGTACACCTTCGAGCCGGGGTCGGCGGCGAGCCGGTCGGCGACCTCGGCCTGCACCATCACCAGCGTGCGCTCGATGGTCGGGAAGGTGCCGAGCATGTGCAGCAGCACGGGTACGGCGACGTTGTACGGGAGGTTCGCGACGAGGGCGGTGGGGGCGGGGCCGGGGAGCTCGTTCACGTGCATGGCGTCGGAGTGCACGAGTGCGAAGCGATCGGCGCGGGCCGGCATACGGGCGGTGATGGTCGCCGGGAGCGCCCCCGCGAGTACGTCGTCGATCTCCACGGCGACGACCCGGTCGGCCGCCTCCAGCAGCGCGAGGGTCAGCGAGCCGAGGCCGGGGCCGACCTCGACGACCACGTCGTCGGCCCGTACGCCGGCGGTGCGCACGATGCGGCGCACGGTGTTGGCGTCGATCACGAAGTTCTGGCCGCGCTGCTTGGTGGGCCGCACACCGAGGGCACCCGCGAGCTCGCGGACGTCGGCGGGGCCCAGGAGGGCGTCGGGGGTGGGGCTGTTCACGCCCCAAGACTACGGGGGTGCGGGCCGCGCCCCGCAGGGGCGCGGGGCACTGCGGGGCGCAGCCCCGCCTCAGGGGCGCGGGGCGTTGCTGGATATGCGGCTCCGCCGCGTGGGCGCGACCAGCCCCACCGGCCCGCAGCCGGAGAACCCGTCAACCGTGCAGATGGGCTCCGCAGTGGGGCCACGGGCTCGCACCCCGGCGGACGTACAGCTTCTTCGCCCGGCGGGTCTGCTCCGCGGCCGGCGCGTCCTGGGGCCGCCCGGACCCCCCGAGCGTGTGCCAGGTGTGGGTGTCGAACTGGTACAGGCCGCCGTAGGTGCCGGAGGGGTCCACGGCGTCGGGGCGACCGCCGGACTCGCACGCCGCGAGCCCGGACCAGTTCAGACGGTCCGCACCCTGCGCGGAATCGGGCCGCGGCTTCGTACCGACCCGCACCACCTGCCCCCGCGGCTCCCGCACCACCTCGTCCCCGACCCTCCGCGGCTTCTGTCTGACCCCGTTGACGGTCCGCAGCAGGTAGGTGACCCGCCGGGTCCCGGGTTCCCCGGCCCGGTCGACGACCTCGGTGCCACGGAACAGCGAGGGGTCGCTCGTCCGTGTCGTCCGGAAGAGGATCGCCTCCTCGCGGACCTCCTGGGTGCCGGTGATCCGCATGACGCTGACCGTCTGTCCGTCCCGGGGGAAGCTCTCCGGCGGGACGGACGTCGTGTCCTCGCCGTGGAGGGTGATCCCGGCCTCCTCGACGGCCTCGCCGACGGTCGCCGCGTTCGTCCGGATCGTCCGCGCCCGCCCGTCCGCCATGATCGTCACCGTCCGCTCGGTGCGGACGTCGAGCGCGAGGCCCTCCCGGCCGATGCGCCGGGAGCGCGAGGTCGACAGGTACGCCCCCTCGGCGCGCACCCCGAGCTGCTGGAGCGCCCCGTCCACCGAGTGCGCCGTCGTCCACACCTCGTGCGGCTGTCCGTCGAGGGTGAGCCGCACGGGCCGCCCGTAGTGGACCGCGATCTCGTCGCCGCTGGTCAGCTCGGTGCCGGGGGCGGGCGCGACGACGTCGTGCTCGCCGACGCGCACGCCCTCCTCGGCGAGGAGTTCGGTCACGTCGTCGGCGAAGGTGTGCAGCGTGCGCGCCTTCCCGTCGACGCTGAGCTCGATGGCCTTGTCGTTGGCGACGAAGGCGGAGGCGCCGCCGGCGAGGAAGGCGACGACCAGCGCCTGGGGCAGCAGCCGCCGCAGCGGGTCGGGACGCTCGGCGGCGCGCCGGCGCCGGGCGGCGCGCCGGGCGGCGGCCCGCCCGCCGGACCGGGGCTCCCCCTCCGGCTCCCCGAACGCCCGCGTCTGCACCAACGTCGGCGTCTGCCGGGGCAGTATCGGCTCGGTCGGCGCCTGGGACGCCGCCAGTGCCTCGTACGCGGGCCGGTAGGTGTCCACGTAGCCGCCACGGTCCGGGCTTCCGGCACCGTACGACGGCTGCGCGTAGCCCTCTCGGTCCTCGAACGACGTTCCAGTCAGGCCATACGTCTCGTACTGCGAGTTGGGCGACTTGGGCAAGTTGCTCACGACGACACGCTCCAGGAGATCCGGATCGGGCGACCAGAACCTAGCGGAGCGGTCGTCACTCTCCCAAGCAACGCGGCTACGCTGTGTCGCGACACTGCCCTGAGGTGTGACCCCGGAAAATGGCCGGAAGCGCTATCCCTCAGTAACCGAAGGCCCGCGCCGTGTTCGCAGAGAGCGCCGTCGCCAGCGTGTCCTCGTCGATGCCCCGCACGGCCGCCATGGCGCGCACCGTGACCGGAATGAGATAAGGCGCGTTGGGCCGTCCGCGGTACGGGGCGGGAGTCAGGAAGGGCGCGTCGGTCTCGACGAGGACGAGCTCCAGGGGGGCCACGGCCAGCGCGTCGCGCAGTGGCTGGGCGTTCTTGAAGGTCATGTTTCCGGCGAAGGACATGTAGTACCCGGCCTGGGCGCAGATTTCGGCCATCGCCGCGTCGCCGGAGTAGCAGTGGAAGACGGTCCGCTCGGGCGCGCCCTCCTCCTTCAGGACGCGCAGCACGTCGGCGTGCGCGTCGCGGTCGTGGATGACCAGGGCTTTTCCGTGCCGCTTGGCGATCTCTATGTGGGCGCGGAAGGAGCGCTCCTGGGCGGCCTTGCCTTCGGGGCCCGTACGGAAGTAGTCGAGCCCGGTCTCGCCGACGCCCTTGACCTGGGGAAGGGCGGCGAGGCGGTCGATCTCGGCGAGGGCCTCGTCCAGCGCGCCGTCGCCACCGGGCCCCCGTGCGCCCTGGCGGGACCAGCCGTCGGGGTCGCCGTGCACGATACGGGGTGCCTCGTTGGGGTGCAGGGCGACGGTGGCGTGGACGGCCTCGTACGCGGCGGCGGTCTCGGCCGCCCAGCGGGAGCCCTTCAGGTCGCAGCCGACCTGGACGACCGTGGTCACGCCGACCGAGGCGGCCTTGGCGAGTCCTTCGTCGACGGTGCCGGACTGCATGTCGAGGTGGGTGTGCGAGTCGGCGACGGGGACGCGCAGCGGCTCGGGGAGCGGTGGCGCTTCGGTCTTGTCGGAGGGCATGCCTCGATCCTACGAAAGGAGGGCATGCCCCCGATCCCGCGAAGGGTGTGGGCCGGACCTCACCCGGGCGAGGTCACCGCGCTCCCGCGATCAGCCCGCCTTGCGGTGATGGAAGGGGTGCAGCAGGTCGGAGAGGTGCCAGTGGTGGGGTTCCTTGGGCACGGCCGGCTGGTCGAGGGCCTCGTCGTGGGCCTGCTCGTCGTGGGCCTGCTCGGAGTGGGCCGACACCGGGCGGTGCGTGTGCTGGTGCATGGAGTTCTGGACGGAGGACACCTGTCCGGCGCGCATGATGCGCAGCACGTGTCCGTCGCAGTTCTGGCAGGAGGGCCGGCTCAGCGGGGACGGCACGACATGGCCGTCCGCCACGTACATCACGAACTCGCCGCCCTCGGCGTCGCGGTGGTGCTCTATCTCGAACGACTGCTCCCAGCCGTGCCCGCAGCGCATGCATGCGAAGGAATACGACTCGTTGACGACGGCGGTCGCCGCGCTGCGGCTGCCGGTCTGCCCTGCGATCTCACTCATGCCAGCTCCTGCTGTTCCGCTGGACAAGCGCCCCCGGTCGGCGGGGGCGAGGGACGGGTACGTCCCTTCAACCAGTGGACGCTTCTCCGGGCGGGAACGCATCAGGCCTGTCGACTATTGGAGTCGTTTTGGCCTTTCCTTGTCGGAATGCCTCGGAGACACGGCCTGAGCTTTGCTTTCCGTGCCGGCCCTTTGCTCTTCTATGGGGCGCTGTGCGCCGCGTTCTTTGCCGCGACCACCGCATCGAAGACGTCGCGCTTGGGAATTCCGGCCTCGGCCGCGACCGCCGCGATGGCCTCCTTGCGGCGCTCTCCCGCCTCTTCCCGCACCCGCACCCTGCGCACCAGTTCGGCCGCGTCCAGTTCCTCGGCGCCCTTCTCCGGCGCGCCCTCGACCACCACCGTGATCTCCCCGCGTACGCCCTCGGCGGCCCAGGCCGCCAGCTCGCCCAGCGGCCCGCGCTTGATCTCCTCGTACGTCTTGGTCAGCTCGCGGCAGACGGCGGCCCGCCGCCCGTCCCCGAAGACCTCGGCCATCGCGGCGAGGGTGTCGTCGAGGCGGTGCGGGGCCTCGAAGTAGACCATCGTGCGGCGCTCGCCCTCGACCTCCCGCAGCCGGGACAGCCGCTCGCCCGCCTTCCTCGGCAGGAACCCCTCGAAACAGAACCGGTCGACGGGCAGCCCGGACAGCGCGAGCGCGGTGAGTACGGCGGACGGGCCGGGTACGGCGGTGACCTTGATGTCCTTCTCGACGGCCGCCGCGACCAGCCGGTACCCGGGGTCGGAGACGGACGGCATCCCGGCGTCGGTCACCAGCAGCACGCGCGCCCCGCCGGCCAGCGCCTCGACGAGTTCGGGCGTGCGGGCCGCCTCGTTCCCCTCGAAGTACGACACCACGCGCCCGGTGGGCTGCACGCCCAGCGCCTGGGTCAGCCGGCGCAGCCTGCGGGTGTCCTCGGCGGCGACGACGTCCGCGCCCGCCAGCTCCTGGGCGAGCCGGGGCGGGGCGTCGGCCACGTCGCCGATGGGGGTGCCGGCCAAAACAAGGGTTCCTGTCACGGTTCCATCCTCGCAGGGGCATTCGGCGGCAGCCGCATCCACCCATTAGGCCCGTGCACGGGACTCCCACAGACCTGTTCCCTACGATGGCGCGGTGACCAGTACCGCGTCCTCCACGGACACCCGGCAGGGCCAGGCAGCCGAAGAACGGCGGCCGTCGTGGCAGCAGCGGCTGCGCCGCTTCGGATATACCGCGCCACCCAGAAGCGATGTGCGTGATCGGCTCGTGCCGCCGTACGCCGAGCCCAGTCCCCGGATCTGGGCTGCGTTCGGGCTGCGCCACGAGGTCGCCGAACGCATCACGCGCTGGTCGGGCTGGGGCGGCCCGCTGCTCGTGACCCTGATGGCGGGGCTGATGCGGTTCTGGAACCTGGGCAGCCCGAAGGCGGTGATATTCGACGAGACGTACTACGCCAAGGACGCCTGGGCGCTGATCCACCGCGGGTACGAGGTCAACTGGGACAAGAACGCCAACGACCTGATCCTGCAGAACAACGGGCACGTCGGCATCCCCTCCGACGCCGCCTATGTGGTGCACCCCCCGGTCGGCAAGTACGTCATCGGGCTCGGCGAATGGATGTTCGGCTTCAATCCGTTCGGCTGGCGTTTCATGACGGCGCTGCTCGGCACGCTGTCGGTGCTGCTGCTGTGCCGGATCGGGCGCCGGATGTTCCGCTCGACGTTCCTGGGCTGTCTGGCGGGCACGCTGATGGCGGTGGACGGGCTGCACTTCGTGATGAGCCGCACCTCGCTGCTCGACGGTGTACTGATGTTCTTCGTGCTGGCGGCCTTCGGCTGTCTGATCGTGGACCGCGACCGCGCGCGTGCCCGACTGGCGGCAGCCCTGCCCGCGGACGCGGACGGTCTCGTACGCCCCGACGCGCACATCGCCGAGACCACCCGCCTCGGCTGGCGCCCCTGGCGCTGGACGGCCGGTCTGATGCTGGGCCTGGCCCTCGGCACCAAGTGGAGCGGCCTGTACGTCCTCTTCGCGTTCTGCCTGATGGCGGTCCTGTGGGATGTCGGCGCGCGCCGGGTCGCGGGCGCCCGTCACCCGTACCTGGCGGCCCTCAAGCACGACACGGGCATCACGTTCCTCGCGACGGTCCCGGTGGCGATCGCCACGTACTTCATCTCCTGGACCGGCTGGATCCTCTCCCCCACCAACGGCAAGGGCGGCTACTTCCGCAACTGGGCCGCGACCGACGGCAAGGGCGGCAGCTGGACCTTCCTGCCCGACTGGCTGCGCAGCCTGTGGCACTACGAGCACGAGGTGTACGAGTTCCACGTCGGCCTCTCGTCCCCCCACACCTACCAGTCGAACCCGTGGAGCTGGATCGTCCTGGGCCGCCCGGTCTCGTACTTCTACGAGTCCCCGCTACCCGGCAAGGACGGCTGCCCGGCGAACGCGGGCGACAAGTGCGCCCGCGAGGTCCTGGCCCTGGGCACGCCCCTCCTGTGGTGGGCCGCCTGCTTCGCGATCGCCTACGTCCTGTGGCGCTGGGCGTTCCGACGTGACTGGCGGGCGGGCGCGATCGCCTGCGGCATCGCGGCCGGCTACCTCCCCTGGTTCATGTACCAGGAGCGCACGATCTTCTTCTTCTACGCCATCATCTTCGTCCCGTTCCTGTGCCTGGCGGTCGCCATGATGATCGGCGCGATCCTCGGCCCACCCGGCTCCACGGAACGCCGCCGCGTCATCGGCGCGGCGAGCGCGGGCGTCCTGGTCCTCCTGATCGCCTGGAACTTCATCTACTTCTGGCCCCTGTACACGGGCACCGCGATCCCCATAGACCAGTGGCGCTCCCGGATGTGGCTGGACACCTGGGTCTAGCTGGGCGAACGAACCCTGAGGGGCGCGACAACGATCGCGCCCCTCAGGTCGTTGTTGGTCGTTGTTGGTCATCCTGGGTTGCCCTCGGACGGCCCAGCGACGGCCCCGGTGGAGGTCGCCGTGATCATCCAGTGGGCTGGTCCCAGAGACCTCGACCAGCGACTACGGCTTCCGCTAACTCGTCAGCAACCCAGTCGGCGGCTGGGGGCCGCCAAACCGAGCCAGCAGGTACCCGCCATAGGCGCCCAGGATGCTCGCGAAGTACGCTTCGAGATTCAGCGGGATCCAGACGTCGATGAGCGCCAGGACGGCGGAGGCGCTCACCAGCCGGGCCGCGACCTTCATCGCCGTCACCAGCTCCTCGTGGTCGTCAAGCGGGGGGTACTCGCCCTGGTTGTCGGTCGGGGGTGGATTCATGTTCACTGACGTTGAGCCCCTTTCGAGGGCTATGGGTGGGGCCGCGTTTCAGTTTTGACGGACAGAGGTGCGGCTCCACCAGCTTCATCTGATCTCCTCGCAGTCCCCTGGGGACGGGTTCGTCCCTCGGTGACCACGTCGGCATGAGCTACGGCGGGATGTCGGTGGTGGTTGTCCGACCCTCCCCCTTTTTTGCCTGGCGATTTTTTCGACCGCGGCCTAGCTCACAGAGAGGAGCGTAATCACACGGAGTGAGGTGCCGCAACTATCCAGGTTGTTGGGGGCCTGCCCCCCCCCCAATTTGTTGGCGCGGCATTGCGCGACCGCGGGGGGCGCGAGGTCCGGGCCCCACCGTGGGCAAAATCTTTTCCGGCGATCGCGCCCCGAAAATGGCCCGGCGTTCCCGGGCCCCTGAGCTGCACACACTCGCCAACATCGACCACCACGCGGTGCGCTTCGACCACCCATGGGCCCAGAGCTGGTTGCAGAACAACGCGGCGCGAGATTACCCTCGCGAGGGGTGCGCTTGGCGGGCGAAAAATAAATTGCCAGGCAAAATTTGAAGGGGCGGGCCGATGACATCCGAGGCTGACATGCAGGCGATGGCCGAGGGCATGGACATGCGCCCGGTCTCGTTCAAGACTCCGGCGTTCCGGACCATGATCGGAAAGATGCCGTCGTTCAACTTCGTGCACCCTGTCCCCGCACTCGTGGAGCTGAGGGCGCGCACCGAGTCAGGGGTGATCGTCCGTAAGGACTTCGATCTTGATGACGAGGAGTACGGCAACCGCCCCATCGACTTCAAGCACGTCGAGAAGATTTCTAACGGGCTCTACGACCGTCCCGACACCCCGATTCAGCAGATCCAGCTCGCCATCCCCACAGACCTCGACGGCCAAGAGACGTACCACTGGCATGGCGTCAACAAATCCATCTCCCCTGGCGTCGAGTTCGGCATGCTCACGGTTTACCAGGGCACGCCTATGCACATCGAGAACGGGCAGCACACCCTGGAGGCGCTCGCTCGGGTCTGGGATCGGGTTAAAGGCGCCTCCTTCGGCGAGGACCAGGAGAAGGAGCGCATCCTGAAGTCAAGTGCAGCTCCTATCCAAGTACTTGTACAGAGCGATCGTGACGAGGTCACGCGGATGTTCGTGGTGGCCGGGATGACGAAGCCGATCTCGCCTGCCCTCATGACAGCACTCGATCAGAGTTCGTACGCAAATAGGTTCGGCACGCAAGTCGGGCGGCGCGCGAGGCTCCTCACTGACGAACTGGCTCGTCTCGTCTACCTACGCACAGCCGCACGCGAGGAGGCGCTGTACTCGACCGCGCACATGCGGGGGTTCACTACCGCCACTCTGGTCGGCTTCAGGGACCGCACTCCCGATGCACGCGAGACAAACGTGCGCAAGGCCCTTGAGGAGCGTGCGGGGGCCAGCGGCAACATCAACGACGAGTTGGAGACGGTTATCGACGAAACCGTAGCCGTTCTCGACTACGCATACGAGCGCATTCCCGGCTGGAAGGACCTTCGTCGCTCCGCTGACGGAGCGGGCCTGTCACCCAAGCAGTTCCGCGCGGAGTACCTGCATGGGTCCCCCGCTGGGCTTTACGTGATCGGTGGCGTCCTTGGTGCTGCACGGTTCTGTGGTGTTCCCCTGAACGACGTCGTCGACGCACTCGCAGAGCTCCCGTGGAGACGATCCGAGGGCAAGCTTCACAAGGTGGATGGTGTTGAGCAGATGCAGCATCTCCTCTTCGAGGGCACGCTCGTCCGCTTCGAGAAGGGGACCGCCCAGAACGGTGACATCATCTGGTCTCCGACCACCGCCGGCGGAGCTCGAACTAACTACGAGGCCGCAACAGAGAGGGTCTTGAAGGAGCTCGCGCGCGATGCAGCCTTCAGGGAGATGCACCACATGAAGACGCTCGTGCACCTTGGCCTGCGTTCAACCAAGGGTCGTGGCCGGCCGCGCAAGACGACGGAGGGGTAGCGACTGATCCTGGGCAGTCCTGAAATCGAGCCTTCAGGACTGCCTGGACCGTGCTCGGCTCAGGCGTCAGAGGTTTCGCTGACCTGTGGTGAGATTTACAGTCCACCCAAGATCAACCATTCGCACACTCTATGGCCTGCTGTTTCGTGCGCCACCTGGCGGGGCCTACTCCATCCCGTCCATGTGTCGTCCTGATCTTAAAATGAGGAAGACGCTCGCCACATCCGGGTCACGCTCTTCATCACCCGGCGGAATGGTCGCGATAGCGGCTTCAAGTGCCCGCTGAGAGTCGTCTGCCATCTCCAGAACTTGGGCACACATTTCCGCTCAAGCGGCGTGCAGCCATGCATGAAGGCGAGGAGATCTAGCCGTCCCCAGCGTGCGTTGCGCATATGGATGGGAACCGCTGTAGGAGGCGCCACCGATAACGCTGCTACGGCCAGCTGGCGAGTGCCTCCCCCTCCTCCTTGTCTACGAGGACAATGTGCGCGCCGGGCAGGCTGCCGTACTCGCCAACCCACGACCGGAACTTGCGGTTTGCCACGGCACGATCTGTCCACCAGCCGTGCATGAGCGGCCAGCCCTCGACGGTCAGGATCAGGTGGTAGCGCTGCTCATCCACGGCAGTCGTCCCGGAAGTCTTCGTCAGTGAGGATCGTCAGATCCACCCCGGCCTTTTCGGCGCCGACTCGCAGGTCGGCGACGATCCCTTCCATTGTCGTCGGTATGCCCGGCGACGGCTGGTGGACGTTCATGCTGTGGCGCCAGCACAGGTCGAGCCAGCGTGGCCCGTCCCCCGTGTCGAGGGCGCGGGCCGTCGCACCGAGCCACCCGCACACCGCGCACGGGTAGAAGGCTGGCGACGGGATGCGGTCGATGACCACCCGCATTGGCGGGGACGCCGGCGCGGGCGGGAGGGCCAGCACGTCAACCCGCTGTTCTTGCAGCAGTTGGTCGACGGTCATGCGTCGACGCTTCATATGTCGGCCCCCGGGATTGCAGTGGTCGCGCCTCGGCGTAGTGATTGATGAATTCCGGACCATCAAGAGCATTGGATATGGCGCGGTGAAGGTAATTCCGTGGGCACTAGTACCGCGCTCGTACGTCGCCGAACACCCTCTTGGCTGTCTATAGCTGGCCCGGTCAGACCAGGCGCTGCACGTTGAACTTGACACAACTACACCGCTGGAGTCGTACGACGCGGGAGGGACATGCTTCGTTTTGCCCGGCGGTTCCGGCGCACAGGTACGCCGGCGTCGACCACTGAACGCATGTCGGCCAGGGCCGCGGTCGCCGGCGCCGTCATCGCGGCCGTCTCCGCCGTATCGGCGGTAGTCCGCTTCAACGCATCGAAGGAGCTCACCAATGCGCAGCGGGACATGCTTCTTCTCACCAGGGGGTCCCCGCGCACAGGTACGCCCCCGTCGGGCACTGAACGCGTGTCGGCCAAGGCTGCGGTCGCCAGCGCCGTCATCGCGGCCGTCTCTGCCTTCGCCGCCACCATATTGGCCATCTACGGCGTCAGCGCATCGAGGAATCTCGCCGCTACACAGCAGGTAGCTGCTGCTCGAACCGAGATATCTCAATACGTAGTACAGATGAGCCAGCTCGACCGCACCGGCGGATCTGCCAGCCGCAATGAGATCGTCACGCTAGCGAGTCAAGTAGACAGCCTAGTCAATCAGTACGGCCAGAAAAAGCTCAACGTGAGCGCTTCCACGTATCGACTGATAGGCCTATTCCTGACACTATCTACCACGGACCTTGAACTTGCAGAAAGAATGGCCCAGCGAGCATTAAGATTGGCCACCCGGCGGGCCCCTGACGGAGCCAGCGGACTGCGCATGGAGGACCCACTGGAGGCGCTACAAGCGTATCGAGTGCTCGCCGATGTCGCCGCACAGAACCTGGACTTCCCGACGATGACGAAGGAATATCAGGCGGCACTCGATATTTCCGAGAAGGAGGGGAAGCGAAATCGGTACATTCGAATAGAAGCTCACCACTTCACGCGCGTCTATTGGACTTTGGACGCAATGATGCTTTTTGATGACCTAGGGGAACCGACCGCGGAGCAATGCAACGAGGTGCGACATTTGGCAGATGAGGCGCGTCAGGACTTCGCGGCATTGGGCAAGGCATACAGTCTCGATGGTCTAGAACGACTTTCGCAGCCTGTCCCGCAAGCTCACGCTTCCGCTTGTAAGCCGCAGCTATGTCACCTTCCGTGGCCTCAGTCGCATCCAGTTCCCCCAATGTCGCAGGCAAGGAACTACCAAGCTGAAGGTCGCGAATTCCTGTATCAAAGGATGAGACCAGAGGAATTTCTGCCTTCAACGCCTGCTGGTCCAGTTTCAGAGCTTTTGTGCGGTACGGCTCGCACGCTGCCTCTCGCTGGTGGTCCTGCCATGCCGACCATCCGCATGAGGCCAGCCCAGCCAACATCGCGAGAGTGATGGTCGACAGGCCGATGACTGCTGCCCGTCCCTGCCGCCTCGCCGTTCGCTCGACCTTCGCGATTCTCTCCCGCTTAGCTTCGGCGACAGCTTCGCGCTCCGACGCAGTTGCGTGATGACGGCACCCACCGCCAATCTCCTGCGGCAGTCGACAAGGCGTCCCCTTCTTCGTACGGCGGCCGCAGCGCGGCGCACTGGTGCGGGTCCCGGAGTGACCTCTTCGGTTGGGCATGTCGAGATTTTGAACCACGAACCATCCATGGGGGAGCCCTACCGCAGAATCACGGCCAACTGACTCGCACCAAGGTCTGAAGTCTTCGTGGCCGCGACGTCACCGCGGGTTCAAGTGCCACACCCACAAGAGGCGAACGGTCCCGGACCAGCCAACTCGGCCGGGACCCCCTGAGGCACCGTAAAGCGCGATCGCCGCATCTCGTCCGTGGGTGACCATGGCCAAGTCCCCCGCGGTGAACGGACCATGGGCTGTTGTCAGTGGCCGCACGTAGCATCCACACCATGGAGCTTGGCGACTTCCTTTACCAGGTCGGTACCACCTTCGGGGTGGGTGCCGACGCCAGCACGAGCAGCGACGCGGCGCGCCTACTCCGCGCGGCGCCAAATGAGATCGGGCACTTGGTGCCGGCCGGCTATCTCGTCGAGGGCAGCCCTGGACGAGGCAACGCGGCGGTCTGCCCGTGGGTGTCGTTCTTCGACCCCGATGAGACCACCACCGCGACCCGCGGCATGTATCTCGTCTACCTCCTCGCCGAGGACAGAAAGACCTTCGCGCTCAGCCTCAACCAGGGCGTCACCGAGATCACCAAGGCTCTGGGGGCCCCGGAGGCACGTCAACGGCTCGCCGCACAAGCTGAGGCCATCCGAGAAGCCCTTCCCGCCGAAGCCAGGACGGGCTTGGATACCGCGATCAACCTCGGTGGTAGGTCAGGGCTGCCCCGCTCCTATGAGGCCGGCAACCTCCTGGCCATCACCTACGAACTCGCCGCTATGCCCGACGAGCAGACGCTGCGCACCGACCTCAGCCGCATGATCACTCTGTACCAAGACGCCCTGGCCGTACGCGAGGAGGTACGACAGACCACCCGAGACACCATCGTCACCGTGGTCGAGCAGCCCCCCGGGCAGTCAAGCGAAAACCTGCTGCACTTTGCACCCAAGAGCGACGAAGAGTATGTACAGATAGTTACAGCACGAAAGCTCCGTAAAAGCCGCAGTCACGAAACCCTCGTGCAGCAGTACGGCAACTTCCTCCTCGCCCAAGGCGTCGAGGTGGGCACTAACCGCCATCCCCGAGACCTCGTCATCATCAAAGACGGCATTCACTGGCTCGCTGAAGCCAAGTTCATCCGCCGCGGCAACGCCACAGGAGCTGTACGCGAGGCTCTGGGGCAACTGGCCACCTATGCCTTTTTCCTGTACCCGGAGGACGCACAACCTCGCAGGATGGCGCTGTTCTCCGAGCCCGTCGGTGACGGGTTCACCCGACTCTTGGAGCATCACGGCATCGCGGCAGTGTGGCGCACCGGCGAGGGCTGGGCCGGATCACCATCCGCTATCGCGGCAGGACTTACTTAAAGAGGGCACCCGAGCGGCTGCCTGCACCGGCCGGAAGCAGCGTGGGCCTACGGACCGGAACCTGGAACCTCTGCTGCCCTTCTGCGGCATACAGGCGGTGCACCTGTCCGCCCCGGCCTAGATTGCGGAGACACGTTCAGCTAGAGGGAGGGCGAGTGTTGGAGCTGTTGTGGTTCCCGTGGGCAGCGGGTTGGTTCCTGCTCCTCGACAAACTGACGAGTCGGGAGGCCACGCGCAACGTCCTGTGGGTACTGGCCGCCATCGGCGGTCCCTTGGTCTGGGCGCTGACCCACATCGATGGTCCCGGACGCTGGCTCATTTGCGCGCTCTCCGCGCTCCCCCTGGCGTTCTTCCTCTTCATAGCCTGGTTCATCGCCGAACGACCCGCGGATACAGTGCCGCCTGCCTCTGACCAGCCTCAGGAGTCAGGGCGTCGGACATGCTTCCGGGAGAGCCCTCCCGCTGTGTGCTCGTGGGCAATGTGCCGTCGAGCATGCGTGTTTGCTGCCGACTCCTGAGGCCGGTGTTCGACAGCGACCACCGTGAGGTCAGACCTCATGCCCTGTAAACCAGTCGGGGGCGCCGTTCCCCAGGGCCGTGCATACGGCGCCAATGGAACGGCTTTCAAGACCGCTTCGCCTGGGCCGCCGAGACCGTCCTTGACCAGCCCGTTTCCTGGCCACGTGTGCCCCACATGGGTTGTCTTGGCCAGAGGATGGCCGCAGCGACACGCAACCGAAGCCGAAGCATGCGGGCGCCAAGAGGCCATGTGCCCCGTCCCGTTCCGAGCGGCCCCACGTAGTCCACCGGATTGTCAGTGCCACCCAGTACAGTGCCACGCGCCGCAGCTCGGTTCGACTCAGGACGCCCCAGAGGGCAAGTGGTTCAGTTTGATGCATGGATTACTGATTACAGGTACAGTGCTGCCATGACAGAGCAGGAGGAGGTCGTCAGCGACCTCTCGAAAGCAGCTGTGTTCGCCGGCATCTCGTGGGCGGTAGCTTCCGCGTACGCGGAGACAATGCGGGACTACGACCCGCGCCGCGGGTACGGACCCGGCTACGTCGGCTACACAGCTCATGGCCTCATCTGCGACCGCATGGATCGCGTCTTCTCATGTGGAGACTTCCAACTTCCCGTCGGCATACCGGCAGAGGCCGGGATGGATGCAGTGCGCGAAGGGTTGCATCCGACCGATGTCGACAAGATGCCCCGCGTCGGCCCTCACCTCGTCTCGTACTCCCCCCTCAACAACTCGCCAGGGTGGCAGTTCGGTTCGCGGCGGTGGCTCCTGCAGTCATTCCCCTTCGGAAGAAGCCGCAAGATTCGCTGGGCCACAAAGAGCGACACCAAACGTCGGGTTGCCTCGCACCCTGACCCTGACCCCGCACAACAGGATCTCTTCTCGGCCTGGCTGGACGAGTTCGAGCCCGTTCCCGCGCTCATGGATGCTGACGACGGGGAAGCCGTCGACACCTTCGTTGTCGGACACAGCATCCACGAGGAACTCAAAGAGCGAGAACTGATATTCGGCCGTCCTAACCTCGTAAGCCACCAGTCGTGGCACTGGAAGTACGACCTGATGACACTTCCCCCCGAACAAGGAGGGGGTGTGCCTGTCGGCTACGACCCGCAGCCGTACACTCCCAATCCGAACGAAGTTGTCTCTGACGCTCCGGTCCGTCTTCGCCAGACGCCAAAGGAGCGCAACAGTAACGAAACGAGTGGATGAGCATGAATTCTCGTCACCGATCCTCAGTCCAGATCGGTGATGTTGCGCAGCTCTTCGACGGAAGACGCTTGAGGTTGGCCCGCCAATTGGCGGGCCTCCGCAAGAACGGTTTGGCCGACAAAGTCGGAAAAACCCCTACAGCGATTGCCTCGTACGAAAAGAACACAAAGCGGCCAGCCCCGGCCACCGTTGCGCAACTGAGCCTCGCCCTGGGTGTGGATCCGTCATTCTTCCTGCCAGGGCCCGTGGAACTGGAGTTCTCGGACGTCGTTGCACATTTTCGCTCCCTGCGGTCCACCACTCAGTTGGCCAGAGATCAGGCGTTGGCATACGGCCTAGCCACGGTAGAGGTTTCTGCCACCCTTGAGAGGCATGTGGAGTTCCCTGTTGCGGATGTCCCGAACTTCGAAGCCAATGACGAAACCGACTCTCCGGAAGAAGCCGCAAAAATCCTGCGAGCCTCTTGGAACATGCCACTAGGACCACTACCGCACCTAGTGCGCAGCGCAGAGAATCGCGGCGTCCTTGTCGTTTTTAGTGCGCTTGCGAGCGCGAGCGTAGATGCGTATTCATTCGAGGGAATGTCTCGCCCGGTGGTCGCGCTAAATCCCACTAAGCGTGACTATTACAGGCAGCGATTCGACCTTGCTCACGAGCTGGGCCATCTAGTCATGCACACAGATGCGGAGCCCGGTTCATCTAATACCGAGACTCAAGCCGACCGATTCGCTTCAGAGTTCCTAATGCCAAAAGATCAGATCTCAGACCTTCTGCCAGCAAAAGCAGACTGGGGGCAATTGCAGCGCCTAAAGGAATCTTGGGGCGTCAGCCTGCAAGCCCTTCTGTACCGCTCTCGCGCATTGGGTGCAATGAGTGAGGTGACATATCGGAATGCAATGATGTTCCTAAGCTCCAAGGGGTGGCGGCGTCAAGAACCCGGCGTGATGCCCGTCCTGGAGCAACCGTCAATATTGCCAGGGGCCGTTGCCCTTCTTGAAGGCTCAGGAATTAATCAGCGCACTCTTGCCGATGAAGCACGCGTCCCCTTGGAACTCTTCCGGCAGATCTGCTCCAGGTTCCCCCAGCACAAGCCAGAGGCCGATGAGGAGTCCGAGAGGCAGAATCTCCCCGATGGTGTCGTATCACTTTTTTCTGGCAAGTAGACCTGCGGGACACGCAGGGCAGGGGGAGATTAAATGAGAATCAACTTCAATAAGGAAAGTTCCGCCTTGAACTAAGCGACGGTTGGTCTGTTGAGCCTAACAGTATCAATGAATTTACTGTGCCTCGCGACCGGGTAAGCCAGGCAATCTTGCCTCAGATTCGCGACTTCTTAAAGAGTGCCCGAGAAGTGCTGGAGCAGGAAGTTGACAACCCTGTTTCAATTCTCCTTAAGTCGCCCCTTATTGACGGAGTGCGAGTTTACGAGGGCGACGAACACGGCAGATACGAGAGCTTTGAGCTGCTCGACGAAGATAGGTTGTGCGTAATCACATGTGCAGATTACGCACGGGTTAAAGAAAGGGAAGATTTCAAAGAGCGCCTGGGCGATTATTTCGAACGGCGAGGGGTCGAGGTCTTATCGGTTCGATTCTGTGGACCCGCGGATTCAGTGGAAATGAATCTCGCAATTCCTGTCGATTGGAGCATCCCGCAATATACAGCCTTTTCGGACACCCTAGCCATGCTCTTGCAGCATGATCGGGTGAACCTAAAGACACCGTCGGGCGTCTACGCCTTGATTAGCGCCGGGGCCCCTTCTCTGGTCTTGGGTCAATCCGAAAATGATTGGCTAGAGGTGAAGCGGGAGAATTACGGCATCGCTGCTGATTCACAGAAGTATGAGTTTGCCTGCGATGTGGCCTCGTTCGCTAATTCGGATCAGGGCGGCTTGATTGTGATCGGCGTGGCCTCTGAGAAGGATCCATCGGGCAAAGATACACTCGCCCGTATTACGCCTTGCAGGCGCGGCTCACTAAACATTCAGAGATATATGCAAATCCTGCAAGAGCGCGTGATCCCTCCGGTGGAGGGGTTAGTTATGGATGTTGTGCCAGTCGGATCCGGTGACATTATGGCGGTGTACATTCCGCCGCAACCAGAGGAGATCAAGCCGTTCGTTGTTAAGGGGGCAATGATCGGATCAAAGGTGAGCGGTTCGTATCTTTCGATCCCTCACCGCCGCGGCTCCGACAAGTGGGCTATGAGTCCTGAGGCAATTCATTCCATGCTTGTCGCTGCGCGTACTGTACTGCGGGCTAAAGGGTCGGGTCATCCTTCGGGCACTCAGCGGGAAAGCCAGTAAATACCGACGTTGGAGTCATAACCTTCGAGGCTCGCGCCAGAGCCGCTAGCAAAAGTCGTGGAGCCGACCGCCCCAGCTACAGCAGAGTTTCCCGTCTCCGCCCGCAGCACATAGGTCTTCCCGAATGATGACCGCGTCGGCGCGCACACCCGCCCCGAAACACGAGAGGCCCCGTCTCTCGACGGGGTCTCTTTGCGCTGCACGTCCGACAGAATTCGAACTGCCCTGGGATCACGCGCCAGGACGGGCCGCAACGTCAGCCGGCAGGAGTCGAGTGGTGAAGCCCTCGGCGCAAAGGCGCTTGTAGGCGGCCACGACGGCATCCGGGACATCCTGCTCGATGGCCAGGCCCCAGCCGGGGAAGACGAGCACTCGTTGTAGGGCTCCCACGATCATGTCGATCACCATGCGAGCATCCCCGATGGAGTCGGCGTATTCCTCCAGGCCCATCGGCGTGGATGCGCACACAACCTCGACGTCAGCCCAGAGCTTGCGCATCATGGCGTACGAACGTCGCTCTTCGTACGGCTTGCTTACGAGCAGGACAGACGAGACCGTGATGCCAGCCGCGACCAGTACCGCTTTCGTGAACTCGATGTTCTCGCCGGTGTTCGTCGCACGCGGTTCCAGGAGTACAGCGGAATCGGGTACCCCCAGTTGCAACGCTCGCTCTCGGTAGTGGACAGCCTCTCCACGCGGCATGCGCGCTCGTGTCGTAGGGCTAGTGGCCCCAGTGAACACGATGACCGGCGCCATACCTTGGTGATACAGCTCAGCTGTCACGTCAGCCACCCTCAGGTCGTGGCTACCCAGACCGACGGCCACCGAACAAGGCCGCGCGTCGTGGTGCATGCGGTGGTAGTCCCACAGAAGCTGGGCATCCGCCCATGCCTGTGCCGAGATCATTCCTGGCCCTTCCTGTCTTGTGCCGAGTCCGGAACCTTGAAGTCGTACTCCCACGCGAAGCGAGAGGCTGAGTGGATACCCACCGCGAACTCGACCACCGTGCCCTCTGCCGTGTACGTGGTCCGATGAAGCTCGACCACGGGTTCACCGACAGGGAGTTGCAGGAGCTGCACCTCGTCCGCGGTCGGGACTCGGGCGAACAAGGCCTCTCTCATGTGGTCGATCTCGTATCCGGCGTCGTAGAGGACCCGGAATCCGCCGCCACGACCGGCAGGGCCCGGAGTGGGGTCGACGATGCGTGTTCCCTCGACGTGCTCCGGTCTGTAATAGCTGGTCAGGGTGTGGGTCGGCTGCGTTCCCTCCTTCACGAGGCGGGCGCGCGCGTACACCTCAGAGCCGACCGGGACACCTAGCCCCTCCGCCACGAGGCTGCTCGCCTGCACGCGGCCCACGGTCTGCGTCTGTTCGTTGCGCTTGTAGGCCCGGCCTGAGGCAACGCGGTCAGCGATGAACGCGACCTCGTCCCCGTCGCGCCACTTCGCCTTGTCGTAACGGGCGATGCCGAGCCGCTTGAGGGGAGTGCGCGGACGCACCACGGTGCCGTGACCGCGTGTAGACGTCACGAGGCCTTCAGCCTCCAAAGCCTTGTAGGCCTGATGAACGGTGGCCTTAGAGCCTTCCCCCGCGTCGACCAACTCTCTGATCTGGGGCAACTGGGCGCCCGGTGCGTACTCACCGTTCCTGATCTGCTCCGCGAGCCTGTCCGCCAGGTCGCGCCACTTCGGTGCCACGCAGAACTCCTCTCGACGCGAACTAGTGAAGCACAGTCCTAGGACTGTTGACAGTCCTAGGACTGCGTGCCACTGTCATCTCAGGCCGCTCGCAGTCCTAGGACAGCGAGTCGGGAGGGCTCTTCTTTGGGCTGCTTCCAGGCCGTGCCGGTTCGGGACAGCTCGCCTCTACGTGGGGTGGGGCCCCCTGCTGGTCGTTCCTTCAGAACTCAACAGTGTGACGAGTCGACGGGGTGAGATTCCCCGTCCCCGTGGCGACCCGGGTCAAGGTCGCCGGCGGCCACTTCCCCGCGCACCGACTCTGGACAAATCCCTCGGGATCATCCCTCCATTCCTGGAGGTCAGCCCTTGGTGATGCCACCTGGTGCGCGCTGCCCTGCTGGCGTCAGAGCAGTGACGATGACGCGCCCGATTCACCGGCTCGGGACCGGTCCGCCGCAGCAACGGCGGACCGGTGAAGCCGACCCCCTTCCGCCGCAGCGTCTGCTGCGGCTCGCCGGAGCACCCCTGAGCTTCCAAGGAGCCCTGATGGCTGCTGTTGAGATCGTTTCGTTCGGCTACCTGCACGACGAGCCGCCCGCCGCGTACCTGACCATCGACCTGCGCCACCACTTCCGCGACCCGCACGTCAGCCCGGAACTGCGGTACATGACCGCGGACGACGAGCCGGTACGCACAGCGGTGCTGTCCACCCCGGGTATCGCGGCCCTCGTGCTCGCGACCGCCGCGACGGTGGACGCCTTCACGTCCGGCCTGTCCGCCGGAACCGTCACCGTCGCCGACGGGTGCGCGGGAGGCCGGCACCGCGCCCCCACCTTCGCCCGTGCACTCGCCGAACTGCTGCGCGACGCGGGCCACGACGTCACCGTCCGGCACCGCGACCTCGACAAGGACGTCGTCCAGCGCTGACCGCCCGCTCTCGCCTCGGACCCGCCGCGCTGCGACGGGGGCCGCGACGGTGCCGGATCGAATCCGGCCCGGGGCGCTCCGGCCACCACCGGCCGGCCCTCACTCAAGGAGCAGACATGGCCCGCAAGAACACGATCATCGTCAACGGCGACCACACCGGCGACATCGGCACGGTCATCTCGGGCAATACGGGCCCGGTGGCGATGAACGGCGACATCCACGACGGCGACACCGGCACGAACAGCAAGGACACCGGCCGGCGCACGTTCTCCGGCAAGGGCATGACCGTCGTCGAGGGCGACAACCACGGCACCATCTCCCGCCGCTTCTGACGCGGACAGCCCCGGCCACCTGCCGTGAAGGGCGCCGGATCGAATCCGGCCCGGGGCACCGGCCGCAACTCTGCGGCCCGCCGCACCACTCGGGTGCGGCTCTCACCTCAACGGCGCGCGGTCCCCGGGATGCCCCCCGGGGACCGCTTTCGGGCCGTACCACCGACTAGGGAGAACACGACCCAATGAAGCACATCGTCACTGTTCAGGAAGCTGTTACCGCATTCGCCGACTGGAACGAGCCGACGGATGCGGAACTGGACACGATCGAGTCGGAAATGCCGCTGATCCTGGCGGACGTCGACCTGATCGACGCGCAGATCATCGCCATGGACCACACCCCGAACGAGGTCGACACCCGCCGCGTACGCCGCGCCCTCGCCCGGGTCCTCACCGAGTGGCGCACCCTCGCCAACCGCACCACCGACGAGATGACCACCGGGGACGCGGCATGAACGCCAAGACCACCAAGACCGTGCTTCCCGCCGTCGCCATGACGGCCGTGTCCATGGTCCTCACCCTGGCCGTGGTCTTGATGTGGCTGGGCACGGCGATGCCGTGGCCCGTCGCCCTGGTCGTCGGTCTCGGCATCGACGGCGGATGGCTGGCCACCCTCGCCTACGAACGCCGCCTCGCCGCCCAAGGCGACCACAGCCACGCCGTCACCGGCGTCGGCTGGTCCTTCGGCCTCATCGCCGCCGGCGTCCTCATCGCCCACGCACTCACCGCCGAAGAGTCCGCCGGCGCATGGCTGGCCGTGGCCTGGCTGCCCATCGCCGCCAAAGCCCTGTGGCTGGTCCACGGGCTGTGGGAGCGGACCGCACTCACCCCGAACGCCCTCGGAGCGATCCGGGGAATCCAGCAAGAGGCCCGCGACGAAGCCGCCGTGGCCCGCGCCCGCCTGCGGGCCGAAGCCACCACCGAGGAAACCCGGCTGACGGCCGTGACGCAGGCCGGCGCCCGCGTCGCACGCGTCCAAGCCAAGACCGCACAGACCCTCTCGCGAGCGTGGTCGACGCTGGAAACGGCACGGGACGGCGAGGACACCGGCAGGGCACTGACCAGCGTGACGAACCGCGTCACACCCGACGTCACACCCCGCTGGCAACTGCCCGTCTGGGGACCCACCGAACCGGTATCGGCGTTCAGCCTGGACGCGGCGCCCGCCCTCACCGACGAAGCGCTCGACGCGCTGGTCGACGAGATCCGCCACAGCGAAACCCCCGCCCTCTCCTACCGGGAGATGGCCGGCCGCTTCCGCGCATCCGGCCACTCCGCATCCGAGGTCCGCCTTAGGGCCGCGTGGAAGCGGGTGGTCGCGTGAACAGCGTCAGCACCACGCAGGTGAAGGCATTCAGCTTCGGCGGCGGTGTGCAGTCCACCGCCGCCCTGGTCCTCGCGGCCACGGGCGAGCTGGACTTCCGCACGTTCCTGATGGCCAACGTGGGCGACGACTCCGAGCACCCCGGAACCCTGCGCTACCTGCACCAGTACGCAATCCCCTACGCCGAAGCACACGGCCTTGAGCTGGTCGTTCTCGACCGGATCATGAAGCGCTCCGGTGAGGTCCGCACTCTCTATCAGGACCTCACTCGCGAGGGCTCGCGGTCGCTGAAGATCCCGGTGCGGATGTCGAACGGGGCCCCGGGCACCCGCTCCTGCACGGCCAGCTTCAAAATCGCCGTCATCGGCGACGAGCTCAAACGCCGCGGGGCAACGAAGGACGCGCCTGCCACGGTCGGGATCGGAATCAGCCTCGATGAGATCGCCCGCGCCAACAAGCGGCGCTGCGAACCGCACGAGCGGATCGAATACCCGCTGTTAGAGCGCGGTATCCGGCGTATCGACTGCGCCCGCATCATCCGTAACGCGGGCCTGCCGGTGCCGCCGAAGTCATCGTGCTGGTTCTGCCCCTTCCACCGTCCGGAAACGTGGCACGACATGCGCCGCGGCGATCCGGAGCTGTTCGAGCGCGCGTGCCAGCTCGAAGAACTCCTCAACCGTCGCCGTGACGAACTCGGCAAAGACCACGTCTGGCTGACCCGGTTCAACCGGCCCCTGCGCAAGGCGATCCCGGACGGCGTGGACACGCTGCCGTTCGACGAATGGGACTCCGGCTGTGACTCCGGCTGGTGCATGACGTGAGCAACCAGCACACCGCCCGGACCTTCCAAGCACGATCCGGCGGGGTCCGTCCACCCGCTCGCAAGGGGGCCTGTTGAGCATCTGCCGCGAGACCGCCGCCGACGACTGCGCCCGCACCGTGGGCCTGATGGCCGCCCTCGGTGACTCCCTGCCCCCTGACCGCGAGCCGGACGAGTTCGAACTGATCGTCGCCCGTGCCCTGTACGCCAACCAGTGCGACCAGCCGCCCGCCGGCCACACCTACCCCAGGAAGGGATGACCATGGCCAACTCCGACATCCGCCGTCTGGACCGCGAGATCCAACAGACGCAGAAAAAGCTGGAAGCCGTCCGCCGGGGCGAGTGGTGGCCGCTGAACGGCTCGGAGCGCCGCGCCATGGCCCGCGCCCTGGCCGGCGGCGCCTACCGCGCCTCCCGCGGCCGCAGCACCAGCCGTGCCGAGGAGCGGATGGACAGCACTGGTTCCGCTGCCGAGATGCGGCTGAACGCGGAACTGACCGCCCTGCACGCCGAGCGCCAGCGCCTCATCACCGAGGCCGCCCGCGTCAAGGCCGCCAAGAAGTCTTCCCGCTGGTTCTGACCAGCCCGCACCACCCGCCTGGGTGACCGCCCCCTGCCACGGACACGGCCACCCCGGCGCCCTCCACAACTCCCGCCCCCGAAGGGGCAGTCAGGAGATCCCTCAGCATGTCTGAGAACGTCGTTCACCTCCACAAGCCCACCGACCCCCCGACCGACGACGCGGCGCCCACGGTGCTGACCGTCGTACCCGACGCCCCGCCGGCGCCCCCGGTGCCGCTGTGGGTGCGCTCCGGGCGGGCGGTCAAGACCGCGGTCACGCACGAGACCACCAAGACAACCGCCCGCGCCGTCGCCCGGCATGGCCTCTACACATTCAACGGGGGCCGGATCGTGGCCCGCCGCGCCTGGGACGGCAAGACCGGGGCCCGCTACGAGCGCATGATCCGTACGGCGGAAGCCGCGGGGAACCTGGAAGCGGCCGAGGAGTGGGAGGAGCGGTTGCAGCGCTTCCGCGCCGCCCGCCACCACCGCCGCATGGACCTGCTCCACTCGCCCGTAGAGGCCGCCAAGGGCATTGCGGTCGGGACGGGCGTGAGCATCGGGGTCCTGGTCGCGCTCGGGGTCGTGATGGCCATCAACAACCACGACGTCACCGACGTCATCACCCCGCTGAAAGCGACGATCGAGTTCATCGCCCTGCTCATACGGATCGTGCAGGTCGTCTGGGGTCCGGCTCTCACGATTGGCCCGTTCCTCACCCTGCTCGCCCTGTGGACCGTCGGTAGCAAGCAGCAGGCCGCCCCGCAGTGGGCGCTGCCCGCCAACGTCCGCAACAGCGAGGGCGAGCCGATCACCCCGTCCATCGTGGTCAAGGCGCTGCGGGACCTGGGGGTGCCCGCGCTGCGCAACGCCATCAAGGAAATGGGCGACGCCGGCGCGAGCATGCTCGGTCCGATCACCATCGCCGGATGCGGCGTGGAAGTCGACGTCACCCTGCCCTCCGGGGTGGCCACGAACGAGGTACAGAACCGGCGCCGCAAGCTTGCCGAGAACCTCACCCGGCACGAACACGAGGTGTTCATCACCATCCCGGAAGCGGCCCGCACGGTGCGGCTGTGGATCGCGGACTCCGGGGCCCTGGACGAACCGATCGGCCCATCCCCGCTGGTCACCGACGACACAACGACCTCCAACTACAAGACCGGCAAGGCGCCGTGGGGCCAGGATCTGCGCGGCGACGCGGCCACGCTGAGCCTGTACCAGCGGCACGTCCTGGTCACGGGCCGCTCGAACCAGGGCAAGACCGCCGCCCTGCGCGCGCTCGCCCTGTGGCTGGCACTGGACAAGTCGGTCCAGTTCTGGCTTGCCGATCTCAAGGGCATCGGGGACTGGAAGTGGCTCGACGGGATCGCCGGCGTCCTCATCGAGGGGCCCACCGACGAACACGTCATCCAGGCAACCGAAATGGTCGAAGACGCCGTGGACGAGATGAACCGCCGTGTCGAGGTCCGCCGGACCGACCCCACCGCGGTGTTCCCGCCGCTCATCGTCATCGTCGACGAAGCGCAGGTGGCGTTCATGTGCCCGGCGGTCGACGACCAGAGGCGCCCCTACGGCGGCTCCAAGGCCACCTCGCGGTACTTCATGGCCGTCCGGAAGATCCACAACCAGGGGCGTGCGGTCGACGTTCTGATGTGGCAGGGCACCCAGGACCCCACCGACCAGAACCTTCCCAAGCTGGTCCGTGAGGGCGCCCACACCCGCGCCTCCCTCGTTCTCGGCACCGAGTCACAGTCCCGCATGGCGCTCGGAGACAAGGCCGTCGACGACGGCGCCGCCCCGCACCTGCTGCGCCAGGGCCTGGACAAGGGAACCTTGGTCGTCGCCTCAGACGGCATCGACATGCCCAAGGGCCAGTCGTCCATCACCGTGCGCACGCACTACATCGACGACGACGGCGCCGACGCCATCGGCGAGCGCGCCAAGGCGCTGCGCGACGGAGTCACCACCCTGCACGCCATCGAGCGGGGCGAGGAGCGCGACCCGCTCGCCGACATCGCCACCGTCATCGGCGACAAGCCCCGGCTGAAGACGCAGGACGTCCTCAAGCGGCTCGCCACGCTGAACGAGGTCGCCTACGGCGACTGGTCGTTCCTGGACCTCAAGCGTGTGCTGGACGGCACCGGAGCCGAGCCCTACAAGTCCGACGGCCGCATGGTCGTCCCCGCCGACCGCCTCACCCGCGCCCTCGCCAACCGCGACACGGAAGGTTCCGCTTCCGCCGACGGATGACAGGGAGCCGACCCCCGACGGGCCAGGGAGGCAGGGAGAACTCCCTGAACGCCTCCCTGACCCGCCTCCCTGGCTTTGACCTGCACAAATGATCGTTCAGGGAGTCAGGGAGGCCCGCAGGTCAGACCCCCGAAAACCCCCTCCACAGCCACCCCGCAAGGGGGTGTCACAGCCTCCCTGAACCGTTCCGAGAAGGGATTCCGGATGTACCCCGAACACACCGGCCACCTGCCCGTCGAACGGGCCGTGACCATCCACCAGCCCGCGCCCCTCGCCCCCTACGACCTCGCCACGCCGGTAGCCATGGACCCGTACGCCGAGCGTCAGCCGGTGGTGTGGGTGCCGGACGCCTACGGCCGCATGGTGCCCATGCCCAAGCACCTCGCCCCGCCCGCCGTCATCGCCTCCGCGCCCCGCGACCTGACCCCGCTCCCGCTCCTTGACCCCATCGCGCAGCGCCTCATGGGCGCCGGCATCGGTGGCGGCGCCCTGTCCGCCGGGGCCGGATACGGCATCGGCGAAGTCATCAACGCCGCCGCCGGCTTCAGCGGCGGGGCACTGATCTGGATCGCCCTCGTCGTCCTCGCCCTGCGCACACCCGCCCGCGCCATCACCAGCGGCAAGGGCAGCACGGTCAACATTCGCAAAGCCGTCATCAAGCGCAGCCACTTCCACGGCTGAACACCCCCAGAGGAGAACCGTGTTCGACATCCGCATCATCTGCGACCCGGCCGACACCGACCGCATCGTTGCCGCGCTGGACAAGACCTTCACGGCCGGCACCGTGACGGTCTGCCCCACCCGCAGCGGCAAGCAGCACCGCCTCTACGTCGGAGCCAACCACCGCACCGACCCGCGCCCGCAGCCCACCCCCGAGGCGATCGAGGTGGGGCCGACGGCATGGCCGACGCCAGAAGACGCCTACGCCACCGCCCCCGGCATCACCTATGAGGTCGCGTGGACCGCTTCCACGGCCAGGACGCTCACCGAGAACCCGCACCGCGGCGACGTGGACCGTGAGTACTGGCTCCGCAAAGCCGCCCTGCTGGACCGCATCGCGCTGGAGCACGAGGCCGACGGCGTCCGCAACGGAACGGACGAGATCGCGGCCAACGCCGCTCACCAGCTCATCGAGATCGACCAGGACGGCGAGGGCGACTACGGCGGTGCCCCGTACTGGCCGGAGCACCCGGCCACGCTCGCCCATCCGCGCGGCTACGTCCGCCAGGAATACGCCGTCTGGGCCGAGAACCAGTAGCTACGCCAAGGGCGACCCCCACCTCTCGCCAAAGAACTCGGGGTCGCCCTTGCCAACCAGCCCACTACAGACCTGTTGGAGGTCTCCAGCATGACCCAACCGACCGACAATCGGCGAGAGGCCTTACTCGCCGCCGCCCTGAACGCCGCCGGCCGCGGCTGGCACGTCTTCCCGCTCCGCCCCGGCACCAAGCGCCCCGCCCTCCACGGAGAAGCCACCTGCCCGCATACCGGAGCTTGCGAGGCAGGCCACCGCAAGTGGGAGCAGCGCGCGACGACTAACCCCGAGCGCATCCACGCCACTTGGGCCACGGGTGCGTTCAACGTCGGTATCGCCACTGGTCCTTCCGGGCTGCTGGTCGTCGACCTCGACATGCCCAAGGACCACAGCAATGGGGACGCGCCTGACGGCGCGGCGACCTTCGGGGCGCTCTGCGAGCGCACGGGAAACGCCGTCCCCGACACCTACCGGACCCGGACTGCGAGCGGCGGCCACCACCTGTATTTCGCGGCGCCGTCCGGGGTGCGGCTGGCCAACACGGCAGGAACGATCGCTCCGTTGGTCGACACCCGGGCATGGGGCGGCTACGTGGTCGCCGCGGGCAGCATCACCCCCGCCGGACCCTACGAAGCCATCAGCGGCCCCGTGGCGGCTTCTCTGCCCTCGTGGCTGCTGAGCATTCTCAAACCCGCCCCCGTACGCCCCACAGGGCCTCTCAGGCCCCCAGCGGTCAACGGCAGCCGCGCGGCCCTCGCCGCGCTGGAGTGGGAATGCGCCGTGGTGTCCGCAGCCCCGGAATCGAAGCGCAACATCACGCTGAACCGGTGCGCCTTCAAGGTGGGGCGGTTCGTCGCATGGGGCGACATCGCCCGGCACATGGTGGAGGACGCCTTCCAAGCGGTCGGGGAGGCTCACGGACTCAGCGCTGCGGAGTGCCGCGCCACGATCCGCAGCGCTCTGGACGGCTCCATCCGCAAAGCCCGTCCCCGGGACGCGGCATGAGCACCCCGCCTCGCTCTCCCTTGGAAGGCCAACCCACCGCCACGACGGGCCCGCGCGCCGCTGAACCGAGCCCGCCCCCGCCGGCCGTGGGCGACCCGAAGGGCGTCGCCGAAGGCGTCCTCTCTGCTCTTCCACGTTCGAAGCGATTCCCGGTCCGCGACGCACGCCATCACGTCGACAACCCCACACCGGACCAGCCCGGCATCCGTATCTACGCCCCGCCGGTCTACCGCTCCCACGACGACGGGGCCCGCTGGTCCAAACGCCACGGCGACACCCCCACCGCCGCCTACGTCTGCGCCTGTAGCCAGACCCGCACCGCCACCGGAGCCCGCAGTGTGACGGCCCTGGTCGCCGACTACGACACCCACAAAGACGCCTGCACCGGAGCACCCCCGCTCACCGAAGGGAGGACGGCCGCATGATGAACCGCCCCGCCATCGAGACCGAGGAACTGCCCCCGCCCACCAATCCCCTGGCCGTGGCTCGCCGGCTGCTGCCCGACTGGCAGACCGAGGACGGACGGCTCGTGTGCCGGCGTTGGCGGGCATCGTGGATGCGCTGGAACGGGTCCTGCTGGCGCGAGGCAGAGGAAGCCCAGATCCGCAAGGCGATGTACACCCGCCTCGAACACGCCGTCTACCAGGCACCCGGCAAGGACGGGCAGACCGAGGAACGCGACTGGGCCCCCACCAAGCAGAAGATCGGCAACCTGCTCGATGCCCTCGGATCGATCACCCTGCTCCCCACCGACACCGACGCCCCCGCCTGGGTCAACGACCAGGGCGACACCGGACGGGACGAAGGACCCATCGTCGCCTGTGAAAACGGCCTGTTGCGCATCCGGGACCGTGCGCTCCTGCCGCACGGACCGGAGTTCTTCAACCTCGTCTCCGTACCGTTCGCCTACGACCCCGACGCGAGCGCACCCACGTGGCACGGGTTCCTCGCACAGCTCTGGCCCGATGACCCAGACTCCATCGCCGCACTTCAGGAGTGGTTCGGCTACGTCCTCTCGGGCCGCACCGACCAGCAGAAGATCCTGCTCATCGTCGGCCCCTCCCGCTCTGGAAAAGGCACTATCGCCCGCGTACTGAAAGCGCTGGTCGGCAAGGAGAACCTGGCCGGCCCAACCCTCGCGGGACTCGGCACGAACTTCGGACTGTCCACCCTGATCGGCAAATCCCTCGCGATCATCTCCGACGCCCGACTGTCCGGCAACGACAACAGCCAGGTCGTGGAGCGGCTGTTGACGATCTCCGGTGACGACACGATCGACATCGACCGCAAGTACCGCGAACCGTGGACGGGCCGCGTGCCCTCGCGACTGATGATCCTGTCCAACGAACTGCCGCACTTCGGCGATTCATCCGGGGTCATCGCCAACCGGTTCATCCTGCTCAGCACCCGGCTGTCGTGGCTCGGCAAGGAAGATCCCACCCTCACCGACCGCCTCACCGCGGAAATGCCCGGCATCCTCAACTGGGCCCTGGACGGGCTCGCCCGCCTCCAGCGCAACGGCCGGATCACGCAACCGCCGTCCAGCCGAGACGCGATCACCACCATGCAGGACACCGCCTCACCCACCAGCGCATTCATCCGCGAACGCTGCACCACCGGCCCCGCATGCAGCGTGCCCGTCGATGCACTGTGGACGGTCTGGCGCGACTGGGCAGAGGACAACGGCGTCCGCCCCGGCACGAAGCAGGTCTTCGGCCGCAACCTGCTCTCCGTCGTCCCCCAGCTCAACCGGACGCGCCCCCGCGACGAGTACGGCCGACAAGTGGTCACCTACAACGGGATCACCCTCGCCCAGCGCGAACCACATTTGCCTGAGTCGCGACTCATCGCGTCTCAAGACCCCTCTGAGTGCCGCTGAGTGCCGATGAGTCGCGACTCAGAGCAATGTGATTCCAACTTGTGGAGGACGCCGTGAGCGCACCCGCCCCCGTCCGGGCCGACCCCCGCGCCACCCTCCGGGATGGCCTGCCGGACCGGTACCTCACACCCGACGACATCGCCGAGATGTTCGAGGTGCCCATCGAGACCGTCTACCAGTGGCGCAAGAAGCGGACCGGGCCGCCCGGTTTCCGCATCGGCAAACACCTCCGATACGACCCCTCCGACGTCCGCGCCTACGTCAGCGAACGCAAGAGCGCCGACCAGGCCGCCGCCTGACGCGGCCAGACACGCACCGCACCGCTTTCCCCGGGGAGGGCCACACCGTGGCCCTCCCTTCTCCTTACCCAGAAGGGACCACCGCCGCATGGCAGGCCACATTCAAGACCGCTGGTTCAAGACCGAGACCACGTCCGACGGCAAGACCGCCAAGGTCAAATCCGACCGCTACGGCACTGGCTTGAGGTACCGCGCCCGGTACGTCGGACCCGACGGCACCGAGAAGAGCAAATCGTTCCGCGACAGGGAAAAGCGGCTCGCTGAGAAGTGGCTCACCAACGTCGAAGCCGACATGTCGCGCGGCCAGTACGTCGACCCGCGCACCGCGCGAACCACCTTCCGACAGTACGCGGAACGCTGGGTGAAGACGCACACGGGCGAGATCAACAGCCGGGAGGCAGCGGAACGTCGGCTCCGGCTGCACGCGTACCCGCACATCGGGACTCGCCCGCTCGGTTCGTTCAAGCCGGAGCACATCCGAGACTGGATCGCCGCCCTGGAAGACACCGTGCCGGCGGAATCGCACCGCCGCATCATCGTCGGCACCGTCTCGGCAGCGCTAAGCGCCGCGGTCGATGACGGACTCCTGAGCAAGAACCCCTGCCGCGCTCGAACGGTGCAGCTTCCGAAGCCAGGCAAGCCGCGCGTCACCCCGTGGACGGCAGACCAAACGTTCGGCGTGCGGGCCGCCCTCGAACGGCGCTTCCGGGCCGCCGTCGACACCGGAGCGGGATGCGGATTGAGGCAAGGGGAGATCTTCGGCCTCTCGGAAGACGAACTCGACTACGAGGGCGGTTGGCTGGCCGTAGGCCACCAGCTCAAGCGCATCCGCGGTAAGTACGTGTTCGCGTTGCCGAAGGGCGGCAAGGTCCGTGACGTGCCGCTCCCGAAGGCCGTGGGCGCCGCTCTCCGGGACCACGCCAAGGAGTTCCCTCCGGTCGAAGTGACGCTCCCTTGGCGTACGCCAGACGGCCCGCTCGTGACGAAACGACTCCTGTTCAGCGGGGTCGAAGGCAATCACTTGCGCGTGAGCAACTTCAATGACCACCACTGGAAGGCCGCTCTCGCTGCCGCAGGGATCATCCCGGCTCGGAAGGCGGGCGAGCGGTACGCGTCGGCCCCTGAAGACGGCATGCACGCGCTCAGGCACTTCTACGCGTCGGTACTGCTGGACGCGGGCGAGAACATCCGGGCGCTGAGTCAGTACCTCGGTCACAGCGATCCGGGGTTCACACTCCGGACGTACACGCACCTGATGCCGAGCAGTGAGGGACGCACCCGGAAGGCCATAGACGGGTTGTACCTGTAGGTGACGCGAGCGGCGGTGGGGGCCCCGCCGCCGTCCCTGGTCACTGGGAGTTGTACGCCTTGACGCTCACCGCGGGACCGTCGGAGTATCTGGCTACCGCGCGGATGGCGTCGCCGGTGACCTTGACGATTGCCGTACCGCGAGCCGGGACGCGAACCAGCGCTCCGATGGGGGTAACGGAGATCGCTTGCTGCGTCTCCCCCTTAGCCGGCTGGTCGTAAACGAGGTAGGCGACGCGCGCCGAAACCGCGAAGTCGTCGGTGTTCGTCACGCGCACGGCGGCGAAGCGGGAAAATTTGCTGACGGTGCGCCCAGCAGCGTCCAGCGTCTGGGTACTCACCGCGTGGAGGTTGGCCCGGATCTTGGCGGTGGTCAGGTGAGTAACGGTGACGCGAACGTCGTAAACCTGGTGCTCGCCGGGCCCGGAGAAGCGCAGGATGTCGTAACCCCACCCGTAAGGAACCACCAAACGGCCACTGTCGCTGCCAAAGACGGTTCGGACCTGCACCCCTGGCAGCGGGTGACGATGCCGGTCAAGCGCGGTAAACGCCAGTACAGGGACGACCGAGTTCGGGTCGGCGTTGCTAATGGCCAGGTTCTGATCGATCACGCCGTCGCCACTATGCCGGTGATACGTGAACGTCAGCGCATTCTCGACAGCTGCGCCGTGGTCCTCCGTTCCGCCCTTCGCAGGACGGCACCCAACGAGCAGTAACGCCGCTATAGCCGCCCAGACCCACGCCACAGCCCGTCTTCGTCCCACTTTGCCCCTCCGCAACGTGCGTCCGCACCCCCCATACCCCAGAGCGCCGTCGGAGCCTAGCCCGGCCCGACGGCAGAAGTGATCATGAGTTGGCAAAAGAGGCAAGCGGGACCACGCTAGCCAGGTTTCCGTGATCTACGGCGCAAAGCCGAGCTCTGCTCGCACAGCCCTGCTGGTGCTGTCACGGCCCATACACGGCCCAGAGCACAGACCGTGCGCCCATCCCACACGAAGTACCTGGTCAGACGCTCCGCCAGCCGCGATAGGGCCACTTCATCTACTTCTGGCCCCTGTACACGGGCACGGCGATCCCCATAGACCAGTGGCGCTCCCGGATGTGGCTGGACACCTGGGTCTAGCTGGGCAGAGCCGCTACGCGGGCTGCAGATAGGAGTGGAAGACGTTCTCGGGGTCGTACCGCGCCTTCAGAGCCCGCAGACGCTCCCAGTCGGCCGGCGCGAAGGATCGGCGTGCCCGGGACACATCGGCGGTGAGGTCCGCCTCGGCGACGTAGTGGCCCGTGCCGAGCGGTTCGACGGCGTGCATGGCATCGCGCAGCCAGCGCATGTTCACGTCGTCGGCCGCGGGGTCGCCCCAGATCGCGAAGGGAGCCACGTAGCTGCTGCCCAGCGCCGAGAAGGCGATGTCGTGCATGCGTGCCTTCTCCGGGGAGACCGGTGTCACGGGTGCGAGTACGAGGGTCTTGTCGGAGGGGGCATCGGCGAGCGCGTCGGCGAGCGGTGCCAGCAGCGTTCCGTAGTCCGCGTCCGACCACAGGGTGTCGACGGCGGAGCGGTGGTGTGCGGGCCACATCGTCCCGGACGTCTCGTAGAGGGCCTCGAACGAGGTCGGCTCGTCGAGCTGCCGGCAGAGGGCACGGTCGGCGAGGGGGCACGTGCGCAGAGGTCCGAGGGCGCGGATCGCCTCCTCCCGCGAGTCCGCGAACGCGGTGGCGGCGACGACGGCCACCTTGGGCCCGGGCGAGGCCGCCGGCATCTCCGGGGAGGCCGTCTGGAGTACGTAGGAGAGCTCGACGGTTGCGGGGAGCCGGGTCGCGGCCTCGGTGGCCCATTGGGTCACGGGTCCGAGCTCCGCCAGCGGGAAGGTGTATGTCGTCGTGGCGACCGCCGCGGGGAGCGGGTACAGACCGAGTCGGAAGCTGGTGACGACCGCGAAGAATCCGGGCCCCGCCCCGCGTGCCGCCCAGAACAGGTCGGGATTCTCCTCCGTGCTGCACGTGAGGACCTCGCCGTTCGCGGTCACGCATTCGATCTGCCGAACGCTTACGCAGGCCGGTCCCAGTGCGGGGGAATTCCAGCCGAGTCCGCCGCTGAGGAGGTATCCGCCGAGGGCCACGGATCCGCAATGCCCGGCGGGGAACGCGAGGCCGTACGGGGCGAGTTCCGCGATGAGGTCGCGACCTGTGACGCTGGGCTGCACGGTCGCCGTCGCGGAGGCCACGTCGATGTCGGAACGCCGGAGCCCGGAGAGGTCGATGAGCATGCCTCCGTCACGTAGCGGTGAGCCGCACCAGCTGTGCCCACCCGACCGTACGGCGATGCGGAGGCCCTGGGATCTGGCCAGTTCGACGGCGGCCGGAACATCCCGCTCCGAGGCCGCCCGGACGATCACATCCGGAAACCGGTCCGGTTTGAGGTAGTTGAACAGCATCGCTGCCCACGTCTCGTCGTATCGGGGATCGCCCCGCCGGACGATTTCTCCCTCGATACGTCGTCGAGTCCGTGCGTGTACGCCCATCATGACCCCACTAGTTGGTGGTCAGGCTGAAAACCGCGATGAAGATCAACCAGCACAGGACCACGACCGCGGCTCCCGCCACATGGGTGCGCAGGGAGCGTGACCGGCTGGGCAGCAGCCAGAAGGCCAGGGCTCGGTTCACCAACGGCATGAGCACCCAGGTGAGGATGCTGACGCTCAGTACGTTCGAGAGGAACAGGCCCACACTTGTGGAGATGCCCAGGACGCCGAATTCATGACCAACTGTCAGATTCAGGACCATTACCGTGGGATAGAGAGCCAGCACCACGCACATGGCCTGTTTCCAGTTGGGCGGGACCCCTTTCTCCGTGCCCTCGCCGAAGCGGAACCAGCCACTGAACGCCGTCCCCACCTTGCGCACATCATATGAGAAGAAGTAGTCGTCACCCTCGTGCAATAGCTCCGCGCGGGAGTCGGATCCGAGCCAGTCCTCAAGATGTTGGCGGGTGTCGAACCGGAAGACGACGACCCAGTGTTCCTGAATTCCCTCGACAGGCTTGAACAACTCACTCCCCATGAAGCCCGGAAACTTCTCCTGCGCTTTCAGGACCCTGTCCTGCCAGCGCTCGAAATCCTGCTCCCGCCCCGGTCGCACGTCATGGGATATGACTGCCGTGACCGCTTCCCGGGGAGGCGCCGACGCCGCGCCTGCGAGGACTTGCTGCGTGGGCGCCCCCTCCAGCAGTGGGCGGCCCTCGGCGAGCAGATCCCGGCGAGCGCCGGAATCCAGCCATGCGGTGAGTTGGTCGATGCGGGAGAATCGGAACACCACCACCCATTCGCGCTCCCCGACGGACCCGGGAGGGTACGTCTCGGTGCCCTCGAATCCGTCGAAATCCCGCACGACCCGGTTCGTCTTCTCCTGCCAGCGCTCGTATTCGTCGCCCCGGCCCTCCCTCACCTTCTGGGAGGTCACGACGGTCGCACCGCCTCCTCCACGGGCAGCGCTTGCACGGTCACTCATACCGAGTAGTCTAGTACAAAGGGGAATTATCGGATACTTGGGTGAATATTCCTCAAGTGTTCCTCAGGTGTCACTGAGTGGAGGTCCCCTATGGGTCACATGGGTCACAAGGAATTCCTGACCGAAGCGGTGCGCCTGGCGACCGAGTCCGTGAACAAGGGATGGGGCGGTCCGTTCGGCGCCGTTATCACCCGCGACGGCGAAATCATCGCCCGTGGTCAGAACCGCGTACTCCTCACCGGCGATCCGACCGCACACGCCGAAGTGGAGACCATTCGCAAGGCAGTTCAGAGTCTCAACCCGGAGGCACCTTCCATCTCGGAGGAGCACCAGAACGAGAGCACCCTCGAATATGTGCCTCGCCCCGAAGGATCCCCCGACCTCCTGCCGGAGCGGGCCAGAATGCTCAAAGGATGCTCGATCTACATCAGCGGCGCCCCGTGCCCGATGTGTATGAGCGCCATTTACTGGTCACGGATCGAGGCCGTCTACTACGGCTCCGACCTGGAGGCGACCCGGAAGATCGGATTCGACGACTCCTTCCAGTACGAGGACTTCCAAAAGCCCCTCGCCCAGCGGCGGATCCAGATCGAGCAGATCTACCCGGAGTTGGGTGCCGAGGCCTACGCGGCGTGGACGGACAAGCCCGACCGGCATCCGTACTGACCCGCCGCCTCACAACCACTCGCTACGGCGGGCTAACAATCAGGGAACGTCACCCCCACGCGTCACTCCTCCCGCATACAGTGCGGACATGAACCTTTCTGAACGCGTTCAGAAGTTCAGGGGGGGCCACGGGGAGGGTTTCGCGCGATGCGCAAGGGGGCAAAGGCCGCCGTCATCGGCAGTGTGTTCGCCGTGATGGTGGGGGGTGCCGGATACGGCGCCTTCAATGTGATGTCGGCGCTCAACGGGAGCGAGGGCGGGGGCTCGGGAAGCGGCGGACCCGCGGCCGTGAAGACGGGGCCGCCGAGCAGCACGGAGGTCAAGGAGACCTCGACGAAGTTCTTCGCCGCCTGGGAGCAGGGTGACGCCGCCAAGGCCGCCGCGTACACCAACTTCGCCCAGAAGGCGCAGGAGTTGCTGGCCGGTTACCGCGACGACGCGCACCTCACCGGTGTGAAGATCACCCCGGGGACGACGGCGGGGGCCACCGTGCCGTTCTCCGTCAAGGCGACGGTGTCGTTCGAGGGGAAGTCCAAGCCCTTCGCGTACGACTCCCGGCTGACCGTCGTGCGCGGCGAGACCACCGGGAAGGCGCTCGTCGACTGGAAGCCGTCCGTCGTGCATCCCGAGTTGCAGGAGGGCGACACGCTGGTCACGGGCGAGTCGGCGAGCCCGCCCATCGAGGCCGTGGACCGGAACAACGTTGTCCTGACGAAGGAGAAGTACCCCTCGCTGGGGCCGATCCTGGACGCGCTGCGCGAGAAGTACGGCGACACGGCAGGCGGTACGGCCGGGGTCGAGCTGGCGATCCATCACGCGACCGAGGGCGCGGGGGACACCGCCCTGGTGACCCTCGCCAAGGGCAAGGCCGGCAGGCTGCGCACCACCCTCAGCGCGAGCGCGCAGGCCGCGGCGGAGAAGGCGGTCGCCCGGTACGCCGAGTCGTCCGTGGTGGCCGTGCAGCCGAGCAGCGGTGAGGTGCTGGCGGTCGCCAACCACCGTGCGGACGGCTTCAACGCGGCCTTCCAGGGCACCCTGGCCCCCGGCTCCACGATGAAGATCATCACTGCGGCGATGCTCATCGACAACGGCGTGACCACCATGAACGGCCCGGCGCCCTGCCCGGAGACCGCGACCTGGCAGAGCCAGACCTTCCACAACCTCACCAACCTCGCGCCGAACGAGAAGGCGAGCCTCGCCAACAGCTTCATGCGGTCCTGCAACACGGCCTTCGTGAAACTGATCGACGAGAAGCCGCTCACGGACGGGTCCCTCACGACCGAGGCACAGACGCGGTTCGGCCTCGGCCAGAACAACTGGAAGACCGGCATCCCGTCCTTCGACGGCAGCGTCCCCGCCTCCGGTGGCCCGGACCGCGCCGCGAACGCGATCGGCCAGGGCCAGGTCCAGATGAGCCCGCTGAACATGGCGTCGGTCACGGCGACGGCGATGACGGGCACCTTCCGGCAGCCGGTCATCGTCTCGCCCAAGCTCGACGACCGGGAACTGGCGACGGCCAAGGGCCTGCCCAGCGGTACGTCCGCGCAGTTGCGCGCGATGATGAACCTCACCGCGACCAGCGGCACCGCCGCCCAGGTGATGGCGGGACTCGGCGGCACCATCGGCGCCAAGACCGGCTCCGCCGAGGTCGACGCCCAGTCCAAGTCGAACAGCTGGTTCACCGGCTATCGGAACGACATCGCGGCCGCCGCGATGACCCAGCAAGGCGGTCACGGGGTGGACGCGGCCGGTCCGATCGTCGCAGCTGTGCTACGAACGGGCGGCTGAAGTCACCCTTGACAGGGCGGGACCCTAGGGTGGGGGTTCTCGTTGAGGAACATGAGGGTGCCGGGGGACTTGGGGAACAGGCGGAGGATCGAAAGCTGTGGGGAACAGAAGGCGCGTCGCCGAGCGACGAAAGACGAAGCCCGCCGTGGTCGGCGGGCTGATCGCGGTGGTAGTCGGCGGCGGGGCGTTCGGCGCCTACAGCCTGTACGCCGGCGGGGCCTCGGCCGAGGACCGTACGTCGGAGACCGCCGGCCACAAGGCCGTGAAGACCGGTCCGCCGTCGGCGGCCGAGGTCACGGCGCTGTCCACGCGGTTCCTGACCGCCTGGCAGAGCGGTGACGTCGCGAAGGCGGCCGCGGCCACCGACGACTCGGCGGCCGCGACGACCTCGCTGACCGGCTACGGCAAGGACGCCCACATCACCGGCGTCAAGCTCACGCCGGGTACGGCGTCCGGGGCCTCCGTCCCCTTCTCCGTCAAGGCCACCGTCACGTACAAGGGCAAGAGCAAGCCCCTGGCGTACGAATCGAAGCTGACCGTCGTGCGCCGCGCCAAGGACGGTGCGGCGCTGGTCGGCTGGCAGGCGTCGGTCGTGCACCCCGACCTCCAGGACGGCGACCGCCTGGTCACCGGTCCGGCGGGCACTCCCCCGGTCACCGCCCTCGACCGCGACGGCGGCGAGATCACCACGGCCAAGTACCCCTCGCTCGGCACGGTGCTGGACGGGCTGCGCGAGAAGTACGGCAAGATCGCCGGCGGCAAGGCGGGCATCGAACTGCGCGTGGTCCGCAAGGCCGCCGCCAAGGGCACCCAGAAGTCCCCCGACAAGACCCTGGTGACCCTCAGCGAGGGCACCCCGGGGACCGTGAAGACCACGCTCAGCCCGACCCTCCAGGCGGACGCCGAGCAGCAGGTCGCCAAGAAGGACCGGGCGTCGGTGGTCCTGATGCGCCCCACGACGGGCGAGATCCTCGCGGTCGCCAACACCAGCCACGGCTTCAACACGGCCTTCCAGGGCTCGCTGGCCCCCGGCTCCACCATGAAGGTCATCACGTCGTCGCTGCTCATCGACAAGGGGCTCGCCTCGGCCGACAAGCAGCACCCGTGCCCGAAGTACGTGACGTACGGCGGCTGGAAGTTCCAGAACGACGACAAGTTCGAGATCAAGGGCGGCACGTTCAAGGCGAGCTTCGCGCGCTCCTGCAACACCGCCTTCATCAGTCAGGCCAAGAAGCTGTCGAACTCCGACCTGACGAACCAGGCGCAGCAGTACTTCGGCCTGTCCATGAACAACTGGGCCATCGGCGTCCCGTCCTTCGACGGCTCGGTCCCGGTCCAGTCCGCGGCCCAGATGGCGGCCTCGCTGATCGGCCAGGGCGGGGTCCGGATGAACCCGCTGAACATGGCCTCGGTCGCCTCCACGGTCAAGACGGGCGTCTTCCACCAGCCGTACCTGGTGTCTCCGACGGTCGACAACCGCAAGCTGGCGACTGCCGCCCACACCCTCCCCGCCACCACCCTCGCCCAGCTCCGCGAACTCATGCGGTACACGGCGGCGTACGGCACCGCCGCCGAGGCGATGTCCGGCCTCGGCCCCGACTACGGCGCGAAGACCGGCTCCGCCGAGGTCGACGGCCAGAAGAAGCCCAACGGCTGGTTCACCGCGTGGAAGGGCGATCTCGCCGCGGCGGGCGTCGTCCAACAGGGCGGCCACGGCGGCGACACGGCGGGCCCGATCGTGGCGGCACTGCTGAAGGCGGGAAGCTAGCCGGGCGGGGAACGGCCCGGCACCCCGGCGCATCGGAACTCGCTCGCGTGCCTCCTACACCGGCCGATAGCGTGCCGCCCATGACGAGCGACGCCGCCGAAGAGTCCGGAGCCCACCCCCGTTTCGCCGAGGCCCTGGAGGAGCTGGGTCTCGCTGATCTGCTGCCGCGCATCCGCCGCTTCCCGGACGCGACCCGTACCGCCGCCGAGGCCGCCGCCGCGATCGGGTGCGAGCTGAGCCAGATCTGCAAGTCGCTGATCTTCGCTGCATGGGGGTCCCCCCTGCTCGAGCGGAGTCGAGAGCTTGGGGGAGGTGTCCCCGTGCTCGTACTCATGGACGGGGCGTCGCTGGTCGATCTGGAGCTCGTGCGGCGGGAGCTCGGGGCCGGAAAGGTGACGCGGGCCAAGGTCGAGCTCGTACGGGAGACGACCGGGTACGCGATCGGCGGTGTGCCGCCCTTCGGCCACCGTACGAGGACGCGGGTGCTCGCGGACCGTTCGCTGCTCGACCACGAGGTGGTGTGGGCCGCGGCCGGCACCCCGTACACGGTGTTCCCCATGGACCCCAAGACGCTGATCGCGCATGCGGGCGGCACGCTGGTGGACGTGCGCGAGCAGCACCTGTGACCCCGCTGGTCGCCGCGGCGGTGCTGCTCGTCGCGGTCACCCACGCCAGTTGGAACGCGATCGCGCACCGCATCACCGCATCACCGCATCACCGACAAGCTCGTCGGGTTCACGCTGATCGCGGGCGGCGGGATGCTGATCGGGCCGGCGCTGACGCCGACGCCGAGGGTGTGGCGGAGTCGGTCGGCTCGACGACCCCCGCGTCCGTCGACGGCGCCGAGGGTGCCGGCGACTTCGGCGGGACCTGATGCCCAATGCTGGGAGCCGCCGGTGATGCGGAGGCCGTCGGTGGGGCGGAGGGCGCTGGTGCCGGATGGCCCGTCGCGGCCGATGCTGTCCCGACGCCGAGAACGCCGACGCCCAGTCCTAGCGCCAGGGCTGGAATCCATCTGTGTCTGGAACGCAACAAGGTGCCTTTCCGTCTTGTAGGGGGCCGTACGGTGAGCGAGCCCCGAACTTCCTTTGATCGTACGCATGTTCGATGACACTGCACTATCGAGTAACAGCTGACATATCGTCAAATAAGGCATGGGCGAGGCGATGGACCGACTCCGCAAGACCGCGTGGGCGGCACTCCCTCTCCTGCTGCCCTTTCTGGCAGCCGGGTCGGCCTCGGCCTCCCCGCTCGAGTCATCCCTCCCGCTGGGAAGCGTCCGTTCGGTGCATCCCGGCGACACACTGACGGTCAATGCCAAGTCCGACGAGGCCAGTTACGCCGAGACCCTCACTTCATCCGCGTTCATCAGGGCAGGGAAGCTGCGGATGATGGATCCGCTGCTGACCACCACCGTGACCGTCGCCTGCGATACCCGGCCCGGCACCTACCCGGTCCTGCTGCACGGCGCCGGAGACGTGGGCCCGGAGGAGCATCCGTTCCGTTGGGCACGCGTACGCGTTGAAGCCACCGACGAGGCGGCACGCCGCGTCTGCCGGAACAAGGTCCGGAATCTTCCCCCGCCCAGCCTGGAGGAACGCTGGGCTCCCGACAGCACGTGGCCCCAGTCGGAATGGGACGTGCGGACCTTCCGGGCCGGCAGCCGCATCACGATCACCGACAACTATGACGAGGGATCGGACGGTGACATCACCCTCACCTCCCGCGCATTCACCGACCGCTCCGTCCTGCGCGGAGCCAGAGCCGTCCTGACCGCCACCACCACCCTCAGATGCGACTCCGCGCCCGGCCTCTATGTCGTTTACCGGCATGACGCCGCCCAGGCCGGCCCCGACAAAGCATGGGCCCGTCTGCGTATCGCCCCCGCCGCACCCGGAAAAGCCTGCGCTGCTCAGCAAGCTGCAAAGCACTCAGCCGGGACATCCCGCACCGGCACGGTGGCCTGGGCCGCGGGCGGCGTACTCCTCGCCGCCGCAGTCGGCGCCGCACTTCTTCTGCGGGCCAACTCCCGCCGCACACACTCCGCCTGAGCGCGCCTCGCCGCTCGTCGGCCGGCTTGGATCGCTGCTGCGTTGACGCGATCAGGCGGCCCGCGCACCCACGCCGACCCTCGAGCTCACTGGCGGCACCAGCTGGGAGAAATACTGGAGCGCCCAGATGCGATCGAGTATCAGGGCGCGCGGCGTCGTCGTCACTGCCGATGCGATGCACACCCAGCGCGCCCACGCCGAGCACGTCATCGTCGTCGGCGGGCAACTCCCCTCCGTTCACATGAATTTGAGGCTTTCCTGAGCATTTCTCGATCTCTTGCGCCAAGGTCGCGTGGCCGGATATGAATGTCGCGCACACGACATCTGGGGAAGCGCTGCCGAGGCGCTGTGGTGTCGTGGGCTCAGTTTTGCCGACCTTTGAACCACTCGACCAGACTCATCGAAACGGGGACAAATGAAGCGCGCCATAACGCGTACCGCGCTTTCCTTCATGACCGCTGCGGGCGTGCTGCTGGCAGCAACCAACGCCGGCGCTGCCACGTCGGACGACGAACCGGTACCGGCTGACGACGCACAGGTTGTTCTGAACGACGGAACCGTCGCGCACGTCAACGACGAAATCGAGTTCACTTTCACCGGAGACAAGACCGCCGCCAAGAGGCCGCAGGTCGCCGCGGCTTGCCCTGAGGTGAACGATCCTCCGACGTACAAGGTGAAAGGCGCACCGTACTTCCTGCCGGACAACAAGAAGCCTCAGTCGACGTGGCTCCTGCCTCGCCAAACGGTGTCCTGGACGGTAACGGGAAGTCACACCTTCACTTGGGACTTCGCTGTTGGATACGAGGCCGAGGCCAGCATTATCGTCGAAAAGGCCAAGGTGAAGGTCGACACCAAGATCAGCAACTCGTGGACCTGGACGGGCACGCAGACCGTCACCGACACGAACACCACCAACAAGGGGTACCGGGCCGTCCTGGGGCAGGTGGGCTGGAAGCTCACCGCCGTGAAGACGTGGATCGCGGCTCCCTGTAACGTCAAGACGAAGACCATTGTCGTGAAGGCCCCGCGCAAGGGTGATATGTCGATTGGGCGGCAGAATTCGTGACGCGAACCGGAGCCCGACGGAAAGCGGCGGCGCTGTGCCTCGTGGCCGCGGCGGCGCTCGCCGGGGCCTGCGATCCCAGTGAGCCGGCCGGATCATCGTCGCCCACGCCCCGTACGAGTCGGTCTTCGTCCAGTGCGATTCCGGACGGCAAGGCCGCAAAGGCGATCCTGGATCAGGCCTTCGTCGGCAGACAAGAGCTCGGGAGCGGATCCGGCGCCCTGCAGTCGCAGCTCGGAAACACCTTGCCCGCGCCGGACAAGAATGTGTTGAGCGTGACATTCGCCTTCACCTGTACGGGAAACGGCAAGGTTGCCTTCAAGTTCGCCGTCAATGGTAAGAACGTCTCGTCAGCGGCACACACCAGCACCTGCGACAGGTCGGTCTTCCAGCAGAGCATAGAGGTCCCCGACCCCGGTCCCATCACCTTCGAGGCCGACGTGACCGGTTCGAACAACGGTGGTTTCGCCTACGCCTACTACACCGAAAAGAAGCAAGTGCCGTAACCGGATTCCTACGGTGGCCAAATGCGAGGGCCCCTTGCCGCTGCGACGGCAGGGGGCCCGGTGCATGGACTACCGGGTGTCGATCACCGGGTCTCGGCGCGCTCGATAGCGAGCAGTTCGAGGCGCGGAGATATCGGCATTTCCCAGGCGCACTACGGGAAACGGCTGATGCCCTGTCTCCGCGCCGTAGCCCGGGTGCTGGTTGATCAAAAGCTTGGCTGGTCGTTCCCATGTCCCTCGAAGACATAGGCGTTGACGTAGGCAAGCTGAGCCTTCGCCCCGCACCGACCCGAGAGGTCGAAGAGCCGGGTATCGGCGACAACGCCACACGGCTCGATCGTGAAGACTCCCCCGGCCGATCCGACGGCCTTCCCGTTCTTGCCTGAACAGCCGCGACAGTGACCGGGCTGAGCGCGAGAGCGACGCCGAAGGGGCGGACTCTCATCCGCTCAGCGTCCCATCCGCGAACTGGACGTCGCGCGACCACGCCAAAGTCCACCTCGGCTACCGCGGCCACATCCTCACCAGATCCCGCGCCTACTCGACGACCTACGCGGCCCTTCGCGCTGACCGCGCTGAACACGTCGGTCCCGACACGGTGCCCGGCACGGCCACGGATGGACACTGCGCTACGTCGGCTCCGGCCACACCCCCGGCGCCGCACTCCTGGCCGCTGGAATCGCCGAAGACACCGCCACGAACCGTGAGATCGCCCGTGAAGAGCGTGAGGCGGCGCGGTGACGAGATGCCACAGCGAACAGTGGGCTCGGGCGGTCGAGCGCCAGGCCGCCAAGTTCCCCACACGGATAGGGCCGAAAAGCGCTACGCGTCTCGCGCGGCTCCTCGGCCCTGCACGGAAGGATTCCTAGAAGATGATTGATTCCAAGGGGCTCAGCGGCGGCCTCGCCGGTCCTCGTAGTTGACGAAGAAGCTCACAACAATGAGCAAGCCGAAGATTCCCACGGCGAAGGTGCCGAGGATCGTCCAGATCCCCTTGCCGTCCAACGCAGAGCGCACCCCACCGGCGAGCCCGCCGACGGCAAAGCAGATGCCGAGGACGAGCGTCTGTGAACTTTGGGGTCTCAGCCAGTGCCACAGGTCCGGGCGGCGGCGCCCGCGCGTGGGCGGGCCTGCGGAGTGCGTCATTGGTACCTCATCTTTCCCGGTTCTGCTGGGGCGTTCACGTGGGTGTCGCCCGGGGTCCTGGGCTGGTTGGGCGTGTAGGAGAAGTCGATCCCCGTCGTGATGATGGTGCCGCTGCCCCACTTCGCGGGCGGCGTGTACTGCACCGAATCCGTCTTCGTCTGCTGCGCCTGTCGGGCGTCGGTGCTCGCGTCCTTGAGGGAGCCGTAGTACGTGCTGCCGAACTCGTGCTTGTCCTTGGTGAGTTGCCACAGGCCCCAGGAGCAGGTCGAGTCCGCTTCCGCCGCCTGGGCGATGATCGCATCGATGCGCCGTTGCAGGGCGTCGAAGTCGTCCACCGTACGGCCGGTTGCCCACGTGCGGCTTGGCCTCGCGGGCCTTCTCCCTGAGCGCGTCCTTCAGCCGTCGTGACGAGTCGTCGGAGGAGCGGCAGCGATCCAAGTCAGCCAAGACCGCCGTCACCCCGGGCGAGCCCGCAGCGATCCACTGCCGGATCAGGGCGATGGGGGAAGGAGAGATCCGGCGCGTCATCGTCTACCACCCCGACCGCCTCATGCGGCAGCCCAAGGATCTCGAAGAGCTTCTCTCGATAGCCGACGACAAGCGCGTACTCCTGCACGGCGAGGCGAACAGGCGCGATCTCTCGGACCCCGACGACCGTTTCATCCTCCGTATCGAGGTGGCCGACAAACGCTGTATGAGCCCGGTATGACATCGATCATCGTCGGCGCGGCGATCGGGGCGGTGTTCTTCAGGGAGCGGCTCGGGGCGCCCCGGATCGCGGCGGCGGAGCTGGTGGTGGGGATCGGTCTGATGCCGCACGCGGGCTGATGCCACACGCGGGCTGATGCCACACGCGGGCTGATGCCGCACGCGGGGTGATGCCGCACGCGGGGTGGACCGAATGTCAGTGAGCCACCGGAGTCACCGCTGTGTACGTACGGCGGAGGAAGCGGATCAGAACCTTCGAGTCGAACTGCACCACCGACACCCCTTGCGCGGAGTGGAACTCCACGACCGCCTGCACCCGGCCGCACGGCCACACGCGTACGTCGCCGGACTCGACCGGAGCGCGCAGGCCTCGTTCGAGGAGCTCCCGGGGGAAGGCCCACTCGTGGGGGCCGGGCAACGTCATGTGAACCTGACGGGGATCAGCGTCGGGGTCGTAGCTGAGGGCCACCGGGACGACCTGGTGTTCGTCCTCGGCGGAGTCTGCCGTGTCGGTGACAATGTGGGCGCGTGCGTACTGTTCGACGGCAGACATGAACCGACTCCTTGCGCTGCGTTACCTGTGTGGAATAGATGAATCCGTCACCTCTCCAATGTCGCACATTCCGGAGATTTCGCCCACGGACTCCCATACTCACCGGGTTCCCGGATCGGCCCTCGCCATGCATCACCGCCCCGCCGCTATTCATGGAGGCCTCGCTCTTGCAACTCATTCGCAACAAGGCACTATCATCGAACGGTGCATGTGCCTGACGGATTCATCAACGCCCCGGTCTCCGCGGTCACCGGAGTGGTCGCCGCCGGCGCCATCGCCGTGAGCCTGCGGGGCGCCCGCCGCGAACTCGACGAGAAGACCGCGCCGCTCGCCGGCCTGGTCGCCGCCTTCATCTTCGCCGTACAGATGCTGAACTTCCCGGTCGCCGCCGGGACCAGCGGACATCTGCTCGGCGGCGCGCTCGCGGCGATACTCGTCGGCCCCTTCACCGGGGTCCTCTGCGTCTCCGTGGTCCTGCTGATGCAGGGCATCCTCTTCGCCGACGGTGGCCTGACCGCACTCGGCGTGAACATCACCGACATGGCGATCGTCACGACGGTCGTCTCGTACGCCGTCTTCCGGGGCCTGGTGAAGGTCCTGCCGCGCAAGAAGCGCTCCATCACCGTGGCGGCCTTCGTCTCCGCGCTCCTTTCGGTCCCGGGCGCCGCCGTCGCCTTCACTCTCATCTACGCCCTCGGCGGCACCACCGACGTCCCGATCACCAAGGTCGCCACCGCGATGATCGGCGTGCACGTCCTCATCGGCATCGGCGAGGCCACCATCACCGCTCTCACGGTCGGCGCGGTCATCGCCGTACGACCGGACCTCGTGCACGGGGCGCGCGGTCTGCAGCAGCGGCTGAAGCTGCGCGTCGGCGGCGAACTGGTCGACGCGCCCGCGCCCGCCGCCGTCCCCGTGGCCGCCCGGACCTCCCGTCGCAAGGTGTGGGCGGTCGGCCTCGTCACCTCCCTCCTCCTCGCGGGTTTCGTCAGCTTCTACGCCTCCGCGAGCCCCGACGGCCTGGAGAAGGTCGCCAAGGACCAGGGCATCGACAAGAACACCAAGAAGCACCACGCCGAGGACTCCCCGCTCGCCGGGTACGGCGTCAAGGACATCTCCGACGCCCGGATCTCCGGCGGCCTCGCGGGCGTGATCGGCGTCGGCGTCACCGTCGTCGCGGGTACGGGGATCTTCTGGGCGGTGCGCAGGCGCCGCAGCGCCGACGTCTCCCCCGCGCAGGTGGCCTGAGGTGGGCGCGGGCCACGCGCACAGGCTCTACCGGCACGGGCACTCCCCCGTGCACGCCCTGCCCCCGCACACCAAGCTCGCCGCGACCTTCGCCTTCGTCGTCGTGGTCGTCTCCACCCCGCGCGAGGCGATGTGGGCCTTCGCGCTGTACGCCGCGCTCCTGGCGACGGTGGCGTACAAGGCCCGGGTACCGGCCGCCTTCCTGCTCAAGCGGCTGCTGATCGAGATCCCGTTCGTCGCCTTCGCCGTGCTCATGCCGTTCGTGGCGCAAGGCGAGCGGGTGGACGTGCTCGGTCTGTCGCTCAGCGTGAACGGCCTGTGGGGCGCCTGGAACGTCCTCGCCAAGGGCACCCTGGGCGTCGCCGCCTCCGTACTCCTCGCCTCGACGACCGAACTGCGCGAACTGCTGCTGGGGCTCCAGCGGTTGAAGCTGCCCCCACTCCTCGTACAGATCGCCTCCTTCATGATCCGCTACGGCGATGTCATCACCGACGAGATGCGGCGGATGCGGATCGCACGGGAGTCGCGGGGCTTCGAGGCCCGGGGTGTACGGCACTGGGGCGTCCTCGCGAAGTCTGCGGGCGCGCTGTTCATCCGCTCCTACGAGCGCGGGGAGCGCGTCCATCTCGCCATGGTGAGCCGGGGGTATGCCGGTTCGATGCCGGTCATCGACGAGGTGACCGCGTCCCGGGCGCAGTGGTCGTACGCCCTCGCCCTCCCGTTCGCCGCCCTTGTCGTCTGCCTGCTGGGATGGACCCTGTGACCCCCTCTCTGGAAGTGGCCGGACTGGCCTTCGCCTACCCCGACGGCCACCAGGCCCTCTTCGGCGTCGACTTCCGCCTCGGGCGTGGCGAGCGCGTCGCGCTGCTCGGCCCGAACGGCGCAGGCAAGACCACCCTCGTCCTCCATCTCAACGGCATCCTGACCGGCGGCGCGGGAACCGTGACGGTGGCCGGACTTCCGGTCGGCAAGCGGCACATGGCGGAGATCCGACGCAAGGTCGGCATCGTCTTCCAGGACCCGGACGACCAGCTCTTCATGCCGACCGTGCGGGAGGACGTGGCCTTCGGACCCGCCGCGGCCGGGCTGAAGGGCGCCGAGCTGGAGGAGCGCGTCCATGCGGCTCTGGAGCGGGTCGGCATGGCGGACTTCGCCGACCGTCCCCCGCACCATCTGTCGTTCGGACAGCGACGCCGGGTGGCCGTCGCGACCGTCCTCGCCATGGAGCCTGAGATCCTCGTCCTCGACGAGCCGTCCTCCAACCTCGACCCGGCCTCGCGCCGCGAACTCGCCGACATCCTGCGGTCGTTGGACGTCACCGTCCTCATGGTCACGCACGACCTGCCGTACGCCCTCGAACTGTGCCCCCGGGCACTGATCCTGAGCGACGGCGCGATCGCCGCGGACGGGAAGACCGGTGAGCTGCTCTCCGACGACGAGCTGATGCGCACCCACCGCCTGGAGCTTCCCTTCGGTTTCGATCCGCGCTCGACAGCTGTGCGTACTCCGTGACAATGGGCGCGTGACGAAACAAGGGGACCAAGAGGACTTCGGATCGGCCGGGTCGCTGTTCCTCGACGACCAGTTGTGCTTCGCGCTGTACGCGGCCCAGCGCGCGGTGACCGCCGCGTACCGCCCGCTGCTGGAGGAGCTCGGCCTCACCTACCCGCAGTACCTCGTCCTGCTGTTCCTCTGGGAGCGCGGCGAGACCACGGTCAAGGAGCTGGCGGGCGCGCTGCGGCTGGACTACGGCACGGTGTCGCCGCTGCTCAAGCGCCTGGAGTCGGCCGGTCTGGTCCGCCGTGAACGCTCGGCGCGCGACGAGCGGTCGGTGCTGGTGGCGGTCACCGGGCGCGGCGAGGCGCTGCGGGAGCGCGCGGCGGGCGTACCGCGGGCGCTGCTGGCGTCGACCGGCCTCGCCGGGGACGAGGTGGCCAGGATGCGACAGGAGCTGTGGGGGCTGGCCGAGCGCGCGGACGGTGCGGCGGGACGCGGGCGCTGACCTGCCCGTCCGGAACGGAGCAAGACGGGGCGGGGCGGGCGGGGCGTTGGCGGGACGGGAGTTACCGACGGTTTCTACCCCCTGGTAATCATGCCTTCCGTACCGGCCGGTACCTTGTGCACGATGTACTTGCGCACTCCTGTGTTTTCCGTCCTGGGGGAGGTCCCGCCATGATCGATGGCACCGCTGTCGGCGACACCGCTGTCGACACTCGTCCGACGAAGATCATGTACGTCGCCGAGGCCACCGCGCACGGCGGCCGGGACGGCTATGTCACCAGCCTGGACGGCCAGATCGAGCTGAAGGTCGCGATGCCGCCCGCGCTCGGCGGTGACGGCAACGGCACCAACCCCGAGCAGCTCTTCGCGGCCGGGTACAGCGCCTGCTTCCACAACGCGCTGGTACTGGTGGGCCGCCGCGCCGGACTGGACCTGACCGGCTCCACCGTCGCCGCGAAGGTCGGCATCGGACCCAACAAGCAGCGCGGCTACGGCCTCGCGGTCGCCCTGAGCGTCTCGCTGCCCGTCCTCGACCAGGACGTCGCGACCAAGCTCGTGGACGCGGCGCACGAGGTCTGCCCGTACTCGAACGCGACCCGGAACAACATCGAGGTCACGATCCTGCTCGGCTAGGAATCGAGCCTTCCGCGTGCGTGTTGCATCCCATGTTGAGGGTGGCCGGGCGACAGGGAGTACGGACGTGAACGTGAACGGCGAAGTGGCCGAGGGCTTCGAGCCGGTCAGGGAAGCGTTCGTACGCAACTTCGAGACGCTCGGGGAGCGGGGGGCGGCGGTCTCCGTGTACCGGCACGGGCGCAAGGTCGTCGACCTGTGGGGCGGCGCGCGGGACGTGGACGGTACGGCGGATTCGGCGCCCTGGGAGCACGACACCGCCCACGTCATGCACTCGGCGACGAAGGGCGTCGGGGCCGCCGTACTCCTGATGCTGCACGAGCGCGGCGAGCTGGACCTGGACGCACCGGTCGGGGAGTACTGGCCCGAGTTCAAGGCTCGGGGCAAGGAACGGCTTCTGGTCCGGCATGTGCTGTCGCACCGGGCGGGCGTGCCCGTGGTCGACGCGCCGCTGACCCCGGCCGAGGCCGCGGACCCGGACCGTACGGCCGCGTCGATCGCGGCGCAGACCCCCCTCTGGGAACCGGGCACGGACCACGGCTACCACCCCCACACCTTCGGCTGGATGCTCTCCGAACTGGTCCGCCGCGTCACCGGCGGCCGGGGCGTGAACGAGTTCATCGCGACGGAGATCTCCGCCCCGCTCGGCCTGGACCTCTGGGTCGGGCTGCCGCAGGCCGAGGCCCACCGGGTGGGCCGCGCGGGCCGAGTCGATGCGCCCGAGCCGTCGAGCGCCCTGCGCACCCGCCCGAAGCGGTCGGTGGCCGAGGCCTACAAGGACCCGGACTCGACGACCGTCCGCGCCTTCGCCGCGATCACCCCGCCGCCCGACGACAACGACCCCGCCTACCGTGCGGCGGCCCTCCCCGCCTCCAATGGCATCGCCACGGCCGACGCTCTCGCCCGTTTCTACGCCGCCCTGATCGGCGAGCTGGACGGCACCCGCCTGTTCACCCCGGACACGGTCGAGCTGGCCCGCGCCGAGGCGTCCGCGGGACCGGACCGCACCCTGGTCATCAGCACCCGTTTCGGCCTCGGCTACATGCTTCACGGCACCGCCTCCCCGCTGCTGGGCCCGGCCTCGTTCGGTCACCCGGGCCGCGGCGGCCCACTGGGCTTCGCGGACCCCGAGTCGGGCATCGCCTTCGGCTACATCACGAACGGCTTCCGCAAGACGGTGACGGCGGATCCACGGGCGCAGGCGCTGGTACGGGCGGTACGGGCGGCGCTGTCGTAGCCGACCGGGCCGGGGCCGCGTCGTAGCCGACCGGGCCGGGGCCGTGCCAGGACACCCCTGCGATCCTGGCCCGCCCCTTCCGGTCCGCCCGTCCCTCGCCGCGCGGCGATCACCAGAATGCGCGGCCGACCACCCTTCTGTCGTTGGCGCACAGTCGCCACCTACTTGGCGCAGGGTCCACGGCCTTCCGAGTGTGCCTCGCGGTCCTCGGCCACCGTCCTCCTGCGCAGTTCGCTCGGCGGGACGCCATGGGCGGTGCGGAAGGCCCGGGTGAACTCGGCGGCGCGGGGGAAGCCCCAGCGGGCGGCGACGACATGGACCGGCATCGCGCGCAGTGCCGGGTCGGCGAGGTCGCGGCGGGCGTTCTCCAGCCGCTGATCGCGGATGTAGGAGGCCACGGTGAGGCCCTCGGCCTGGAAGAGGCGGTACAGATGGCTGCGCGAGATGTGGTGCGCGGCGGCGATCCGGGCGGGGGTCAGCTCCTGGTCGCCCAGATGCCGACGGATGAACGCCTTGATACGCAGGATCAGCGTCCGGCCGCGGGTCTCCGGTGGCAGCAGGGCCTCGGCGTCCAGTGCGCCCGCGAAGACGGCCGTGACCAGATCGGCGAGGACCGTTCCCAGCCGGGGTCCGTCCGACGGCTGGTAGGAGCCGGTGTCCGAGGCCAACTGGACGAGGAACTGCGCCAGGAGCGCGCCGACTCCCTCGCGGCCCGAGATCCGGCCGCCGATCACCTGGTCGGCCCGGTTCGCGGGCAACGCCACCAGCGACCGCGGGATCTCGACTCCCACGAGGCTGACCGGGTCCGCGCCGGTGTGTATCTCGTACGACCGCGAGGAACAGTTCGTGTGGATGTCGTTGACCCGGTAGGCGGCCTGCTGTCTGTCCCAGGCGGCCGCTCCTTCTCCCCGCAGCAGGAGGGAGAGGTGGTACACCTCGGGATCGGACTGGCGGATCAGCTTCGGTGTCCGCCGGAAGACCAGATGGTCGAAGGTCGCCGGCCAGACCGTGACGTCCCCCAGCCCGATCACGCGCTGGTGTGCGCGGTAGTCCGCCGTGCGGTCGCTGGCCAGTTGCATGGGCGCGTGCGTACGGCCCATGCGCTGCGTCCACGCCTCGAACCGGTCACCGACCGGCAGGTCCGCGGTTTTGAAGACCGACTCGTGCAACACGATCAGCGGACCTCCTGGTGAGAGAGCCTGGGACCGGATGATTCCACAGCCAGGAGCAAGAGTGAGGGGCACCCCGCCGCAACGCGGGGTGCCCCTCAGCCCATCAGTCAGTCAGTCAGTCAGTCAGTCAGTCAGCCTGACAGACAGTCAGGCCTCAGACCCGTACCAGCTCCCGGTCCTCGTCCCGGCCCCCGTCGCCGGGGCCCCGGCCCTTCTCCTCCGCCGTGCGCAGGCCCTCGCCCTCGACGTCCACGTTGGGAAGCGCCCGGTCCAGCCACTTCGGCAGCCACCAGGCCTTCTTCCCGAGCAGGGCCAGCACCGCCGGGACGATCGCCATGCGGACCACGAACGCGTCGAAGAAGACCGCGATCGCGAGGCCGAAGCCGATCATCTTGATCATCGACTCGCTGGAGCCGATGAAGCCGGAGAAGACGGCGATCATGATGACCGCCGCCGCCGTGACGACCCGTGCGCCGTGCTTGAAGCCGGTCACGATCGCCTGGTGGGGCTTCTCCCCGTGGACGTACGCCTCGCGCATCCGGGTCACGAGGAACACCTCGTAGTCCATCGCGAGACCGAAGACGACACCCACCATGAAGATCGGCATCATCGACATGATCGGGCCGGTTTCCTCGACGCCCAGGAGGCCGGACAGCCAGCCCCACTGGAAGACGGCGACGACCGCGCCGAGCGCCGCCATCACGCTCAGCAGGAAGCCGAGCGCCGCCTTCAGCGGGACCAGGACCGAGCGGAAGACCACGATCAGGAGGAGGAAGGCGAGGCCGACGACCAGCGCGAGATACGGGATCAGCGCGTCGTTCAGCTTCTGCGAGAAGTCGATGTTCATCGCGGTGGTGCCGGTGACCAGCACCTTCGCGTCGGTTTCCGTCGAGATGGTGCCGCCCGCGTCACGGATGGCGTGCACCAGGTCCTCGGTCTTGACGGAGGACGGTTTGGAGTCGGGGATGACCGTGATCGTCGCGGTGTCCCCGGCCTTGTTGAACGCCGCCGGGCTGACCGACACGACGTCCTTCATGTCCTTGACCGTGTCGGTGACCTTGGTCGCCGCGGCCTTGGGGTCGTCGCTGGACTTGCCGTCCACGACGAGCATCAGGGGACCGTTGAAGCCGGGACCGAAGCCGTCGGACAGCGCGTCGTACGCCCGGCGCTGCGTGGTCGATGTCGGCTGCGAACCGTCGTCGGGCAGACCCAGTTCGAGCGAGGCCGCCGGGAGCGCGGCGGCGCCCAGACCGATCACGCCGAGCACCAGCACGGCGAGCGGCCGGCGCACGACGAAACTCGCCCAGCGGGTGCCCATGTTGGGCTTGCCCTCCTTCTTCACGGCACGCCTGCCGCCGAGCAGCTTGCTCTTCTTGCCCGCGGGCTGGACCTTGCGGCCCGCGTAGCCCAGCAGGGCCGGAATCAGCGACAGCGCGATCAGTACGGCGATGGCGACCGTGCCCGCCGCCGCGACACCCATCTTCGTCAGCATCGGGATGTTGACGACCGACAGACCGACCAGCGCGATCACGACCGTCAGACCGGCGAAGACGACCGCCGAACCCGCCGTGCCGACGGCCCGTCCGGCCGCCTCCTCGCGCTCCCGGCCCTCGGCCAGTTCGGCGCGGTAGCGGGAGACGATGAAGAGGGCGTAGTCGATGCCGACCGCGAGGCCGATCATCATCGCCAGGGTGGAGGTGGTGGTGCCCAGGTCCAGCGCGTTCGCCAGCGCCGTGATCGTCGAGACGCCGATACCGACGCCGATCAGCGCGGTCAGCAGCGGCAGCCCGGCCGCGATCAGCGAACCGAAGGTGATGACGAGCACGACCGCGGCGACCGCGATACCGATGACCTCGGTCGACCCGGTCTCCGGCGTCGCCTGGAGCGCGTCACCGCCGACCTCGACGCTCAGCCCGGCGTCCCGCGCCTGCTGCGCGGCCTCCTCCAGGGCGGTCTTCGAGGAGTCCTTCAACTCCATGCCGGACACCTTGTACTTCACCGAGGTGTAGGCGACCGACCCGTTCTTGCTCACCGCGTGGGACTTGAAGGGGTCGGACACGGAGGTGACCTCCGAGCCGTCGCCGAGCGCCTTGACGGTCCTCTCGACGGTCGCCTTGTTGGCCTTGTCGCCCATCTTCTCGCCGGCGGGCGCCTTGAAGACCATGCGGGCGGTCGCGCCGTCGGCGCTCATCCCGGGGAAGCGCTGTTCGAGCAGGTCGAAAGCTTTCTGCGCCTCGGTGCCGGGGATCGAGAAAGAGGACGCTCCCGCGGTGGGCGCGGAGGCGGCGCCGACACCCGCCAGCGTCAGCAGGGCCACCCATATCAGGGCGACGAAATGGCGTCGCCTGAAGGCGAATCGGCCGAGTTTATAGAGGAATGTGGCCACGAGGGCGTACTCCCGGTCAGGTCGTTTGCTGGCAGCTGGGCAGGGGAGATCAGCCCGACGACGTGAGCGGTCGCGTCAGGTGCACGTAGGCGTTACTGAAGGTCGGGCAGGCTCAGGCGCCGAGAGCGGGGAGGATCACGGCGTCGATGTACGAGGTGAGGAAGGCCTGGGTGGGGGGCAGCTGGTCGAGGACGCCGCGCACCGCGAAGGCGCCGAACATCATGTGCAGCACGTAGTCCTGGGCGGGGTTGTCCGCCCGGATCTCACCCCGGTCGACGGCGCGCCGCAGGACCTTGCGGAGGGTCTCGATCTCCGGATCGATGATCCACTCCCGGAAGGCGCGCAGGAGATCGGGGTTCCCGTGCAGCGCCGTGGCCAGACCCCGCATCAGCGCGGAGTTCTGCTCCATGTCGCAGTCGTCCTCACGCTTCACCATCGCGTGGAAGTCGCCCCGCAGGGATCCGGTGTCGATGTCGCCGGTGGTCGGCTTCTCGTGCCGCAGCGCCTTCACGACGAGCTCGGCCTTGCCGCCCCACTGGCGGTAGAGGGTGGCCTTGCTGGACCGGGTGCGGGCGGCGACGGCGTCCATGGTCAGGGCGTCGTAGCCGACCTCCCGGAGCAGTTCGAGCACGGCCGCGTACAGCTCGGCCTCACGCTCGGGGGTGATCCGACTGCGACGCACCGTTGCGGCTTCAGCCATCCCACTCACCTTCTCTGCTCCGGACGACACGGTTTCGTACACCTATGAAGATACCCTGAGATCCAAAGAAACGAAACCGTTTCGTACGTGTGCTGGGTCACGCATATCCGAAAGGACACCTACTCACAAGTTGCCGGGCGCCTCCGGGAGGAAAAGCATGGGTAGGTGAGCGACGCGTATGAGAAGGCGACCACGGACCAGGCGCCCCCCGGGGACAACGCGACCACCAGGGGCAACGCATCCGGCTATCTCCGTTTCCCCCATCTCAGCGGCGACCGCCTCTGCTTCGTCGCCGAGGACGACCTGTGGATGGCCCCCCTCGACGGGCCGGGCCGCGCCTGGCGGCTCACCGTCGACCGGACCAAGGTCGGCCACCCCCGCTTCTCCCCCGACGGCCGGCTCATCGCGTACACGAGCTGGCGCAGCCTCGTGCCGGAGATCCATCTGGCCCCGGTGGACGGCGGTCCCTCCCGCCGGCTCACCTACTGGGGCAGCGCGGACACCCAGGTCTGCGGCTGGTCGCCGCCCGAAAAGGACGGGCACAGCGACATCCTCGCCGTCGCCTCCCACGGCCAGCCCTTCTCGTACTTCACCTGGGCCTACAAGGTCCCCACCGACGGCGACCCCGGCGGCGCACTCCCCTGGGGCCCGGTCTCCGCCATCCAGGTCGCCGACCTCGACGGCGAACACAAGACGCTCCTGCTCACCGGCACCCCACCGCACGAACCCGCCGCCTGGAAGCGCTACCGGGGCGGCGCCACCGGCCGGCTCTGGCTGCACGGACGGCGACTGCTCGCCGACCTCGACGGCCACCTCGACTCCCCCATGTTCGTCGGCGGCCGTATCGCCTTCCTCTCCGACCACGAGGGCATCGGAAACCTGTACTCGTGCGCGTACGACGGTGGCGACCTGCGCCGCCACACCGACCACGACGCCTTCTACGCCCGGCACGCCTCCAGCGACGGCACCCGGGTCGTCTACCAGTGCGCCGGGGACCTGTGGATCGTCGACGACCTGTCCCCGGACTCGGTCCCGCGCCGCCTGGACGTCCGCCTCGGCGGTCCGCGCGCGGGACGCCGTACGTACCAGGTGCCCGCGGCGCAGCACGTGGACGGCATCTCGGTCGACGAGACGGGCCGGGCCAGCGCCGTCGTCGTACGCGGCAGCCTGCACTGGCTCACCCATCGCGACGGCCCCGCGCGCACCATCGCCGACACTCCCGGCGTACGCGTCCGGCTCCCCGAGATGCTCGGCTCCGGCGGCCGGATCGCCTACGTCACCGACGCGGACGGCGAGGACGCCGTCGAGATCGCCTTCCTCCCCCGGGCCTCCGGCCAGCGCGAGCCGCGCCGCCTTGCCTCCGGCGAACTGGGGCGCGTGCTGGAGATGGTCTCCGACCCGCAGGGCGAACGCCTCGCGATCGCCTCGAACGACGGACGACTGCTGATCCTCGACGCGACGGAGGAGTCGGGGGCCACGTCCACGTCCCGGACGGAGCCTGAGGAAGCCTCCGCGACAGAGCCCGACAGCATCTCGGAGCCGGAGTCCGAGGACACCTCACGGACGCAGGCCGAGGACACCTCACCGACGGGGGCCGAGGGCACCTCGCCGACGGGGTCCGAGGAAGCCTCCCGGACGGAGCCCGGCGGCACCTCACCGACCGAGGCCGAGGAAGCCTCCCGGACGGAGCCCGGCGACACCTCGCGGACGGAGTCCGAGGACGCCTCACCGACCGAGGCCGAGGGAGGGGAGGTCACCGAGCTGATCACCTCGATCAACGGGCCGGTCCGGGACCTCGCCTTCTCCCCGGACGGGGCCTGGCTGACCTGGTCGCACCCGGGGATCGGCCGCTCCCTGCGCCAGATCAAGATCGCGCGCATAAAGGACCGGCTCATCGTCGACGTCACCAACGGCCGCTTCGAGGACGAGAACCCCGTCTTCACCCGCGACGGCCGCTACCTCGCCTTCCTCTCCTGGCGCGGCTTCGACCCGGTCTACGACGTCCACACCGGCGACCTCTCCTTCCCGCTCGGCTGCCGGCCCTACCTCGTCCCCCTGTCCTCCGCCACCCCCTCCCCCTTCGCGCTCAACCCCGACGGGCGGCCGGTCGCCGGGGGCCTTGACCCGATCGAGGACGAGAGCGCGGACGGCGCGGTGAGCGTCGAGCTGGAAGGCCTGGAGAGCCGGGTGACCCCCTTCCCGGTCACCGCCTCCAAGTACTCGGCGCTGTACCCGGTCGCGGGCGGCGGCCTGGTCTGGCTGCGCTGGCCGATCTCGGGCGCCCTCGGCGAGACCTTCGTCAACCCCGACGACACCTCCGGGCGGCCGACGCTGGAGTTCTTCAACATCAGCAAGGCGAAGAAGTCCGAACTCGTCCAGCACCTGGACTGGTTCGCGGTCAGCGGCGACGGCTCCCGGCTGGTCGTCGTGGACGAGGGCGACCTGCGAGCGGTCCCCTCGACCGAGACCGGTGACTCCGACTCGACGGTCTGGATCGACCTGCGGCGCATCATCCACGAGGTGGACCCGCCCGCCGAGTGGCGCCAGGCCTACGCGGAGGCGGGCCGCCTCACCCGCGCCTACTTCTGGGAACCCCACATGTGCGGCATCGACTGGGACGGTGTGCTCGCCCAGTACCGCCCGCTGGTCGAACGAATCGCCTCCCCCGACGACTTCGCCGACCTCCTGCGCGAGGTCCTCGGCGAACTCGGCACCTCCCACGCGTACGTCGCCGCCGCCCGCCGCAACGAGGGCCCGGCCCACTACCAGCGCTGGCAGGGCCTGCTCGGCGCCAACTTCGTCCGCCGCAACGGCAGCTGGATGCTGAAGCGGATCCTCCCCGGCGACTCCTCCGACTCCAAGGCCCGCTCACCGCTCGCCGGCACCGGCATCCGCGAGGGCGCGGTCCTCACCCACGTCGACGGCCGCCCGGTCGACCCGGTCACCGGCCCCTACCCCCTGCTCGCGGGCGCGGGCGGTACGACGGTGGAGCTCACGTTCATCCCGGCGGCGGGCGAGGGGCCCTCACGCCGGGTGGCCGTCGTCCCGCTGATCGACGAGCGCCCTCTGCGCTACCAGGACTGGGTGGCCAAACGCCGCGAGGTCGTCCGGGAGTTGAGCGGGGGCCGGTGCGGCTACCTCCACATCCCCGACATGGGCGGCTCGGGCTGGGCCCAGTTCAACCGCGACCTGCGCCTGGAGGTCTCGCGTCCCGCGCTGATCGTCGACGTACGCGGCAACGCGGGCGGCCACATCAGCGAACTCGTCGTGGAGAAGCTCACCCGCACGATCCTCGGCTGGGACCTGACACGCAACGCCCAGCCGGTGTCGTACGCCTCGAACGCCCCGCGCGGTCCGATCGTCGCCCTCGCCGACGAGGCGACCGCCTCCGACGGCGACATGATCACCGCCGCGTTCAAACTGCTGAAGCTCGGCCCGGTCGTCGGCCAGCGCACCTGGGGCGGAGTCGTCGGCATGACCGGCCGCCACCGCCTCGGCGACGGCACGGTGATCACGGTGCCGATGAACGCGGCCTGGTTCGACGCGTACGGCTGGTCCGTCGAGAACCAGGGCGTCCCCCCGGACCTGGCGGTCCTGCGCACCCCCCTGGACTGGGCGGAGGGCCACCACACCGAAATGGACACCGCCATCCAACTGGCCCTCGACCTCCTGACCACCCACCACGCAGCCTCCCCACCCGACTACACAAACCCCCCCGACAGATCAAGACCAAAACTCCCCCCAAGATCTCGATAGGGGCGGGGAGGCGCCCCGTCAGGGAGGCGCCCCGCAGGGGCGCGGGGAACTGCGCGCCCAGCCACATAGAACCGGCACCAGAAAGCGCACCTGTCCGACCCAGACAAAAGCGTGGGGCGCCCCCAGCCAACAGGGGCGCCCCACAACTCGGCCTAAGCCGGCGCAGCGAACCGTCAGACGTCGTAGTCCTGGTCGAGCCGGTCCTTCGCCTCACGCTGCAGGCGCTCGGCCTCCGGGATCGACCGGTCGCCCCTCTGCGGGGAGCGCTCGCCCGTCTGCGGGGTACGCGCACCCGGCTGCGGGGAGTGCTCGCCGGGACGGGCCTTCTCCTGGCCCGTGTCCTGGCCCATCTTCTTCTTGCCCTGCTGCTTCATCTGCTCGGCCTTGTTCTGCATCTGGTCCTTCTTGCCCATGAGGTTTCACTCCCATTTGTGGGTGAGGGGGATCGGGCTCGACCAGACTGACACGCACCGACTACGCACGCATTTCGATCAGTTACTCACGGTGATATCCCCTGCTGACGCTGTTCGTCGGCCGCCCCTCCGGCACCCACGAGCCCCGTACCCACGCCCTTGAGCCGCGGCTCGAACCGCCGCATCTCCCGCTGTCCGACCGCCCCGATGATCCCGGGGAGGTAGCCCCGGACGCCCTGCATCCCGCGCAGCCACCACTGTGCGTACACATGACTGGACCTCCGCTCGATCCCCGCGACGATACGGTCGACGGCCGGCCCCAGCGGATACGTCTTGTTGGACGGCCACGGCAGCCGCTGCCTCAACTCCCGCATCACCTCGTCCTGATCGGCTCCGCGCACCATGTCGGTGTCGGTCCAGGACAGGTAACCGACCCCGACCCGTACGCCCTTGTGGCCGACCTCGGCGCGCAGGCTGTGCGCGTACGCCTCCACGCCCGACTTGGACGCGCAGTACGCCGTCATCATCGGCGCCGGGGTGATGGCCGCGAGCGAGGCGATCTGGAGCAGATATCCCCGGCTCTCCATCAGCACGGGCAGGAACGCCCGCGCGGTGACCGCCGATCCGATGAGGTTGACCTCGATGACCCGCCGCCAGGCGACGGGATCGGACTCGACGAAGGGACCGCCGTTCGCCACACCGGCGTTGGCGACGACGATGTCGACCTTCCCGAACCGTTCCTTCACCTCGGCCGCGACCTGGGCCATCGCCTCGTGGTCGGTGACATCGGCGTACCAGAAGCCGCTTTCGCCGTGCAGCCGGTCCGAGACCTGCTTGAGCGCGTCCGGCTCCAGGCCGACCAGCGCGACCTTGGCACCGCGCGCGGAGAGCTTGCGGGCGAGGAGTTCGCCGACGCCCCGCGCGGCCCCCGTGACGACCGCGACCTGCCCTTCCAGGCTCACCTTGGTCATGCGCTGCCCTCCTTGATCTCTGCGTAGGTGGAGACGAGTTCACGTATGCGGGCGGTGACCAGTTCCGGCGCCTCCACCGGTGTCATGTGCCCGAGCCCGGTCAGCTCGGTGATGCCGACACAGTTCGGCAGGGTCGCGACCAGGGCCCGCGCGTGCACCACGGGCGTCAGCCGGTCCGCCGTACCCACCACCACGGCCGTCGGCACCGCCAACGCCCGTACTCCGTGGTCGAGATCGAGCAGATCGAGCACCTTCGACCAGGCATGCCGCACCTTGCGCGGACAGGCGTGCACGATCCGCGCGCACGCCTCCACCATGCCCGGTGACGAACCGGCGCCCATGGTCGCGTACTTGAGGATCCGCCGGGCGACCGGTGTGACGGGCCCGAGCGGCGCGGCCGACCCGAGGATCCTCTTGGTCACCCGGGTCCGCAGCCACCCGGCCGGCATCGGCACCACCCGCGCCTCGGCCACCAGCCGCGAACTGCCCGTGCTGCACAGCAGGGCCGCCACCGCGTGCTCCCGGAACCGGGGCCGCGCCGAGGCGGCCATCAGCGTCATCCCACCCATGGAGTGCCCGACGAGCACGGCCTTCTCGCCGGGCGCGAGCGTGGCCCCGAGCACGGCTTCCAGGTCGTCGGCGAGCGCGTCCGCGGTGCACGTCTCGCTCACGGGACTGCGTCCGTGCCCACGCTGGTCGTAGGCGATCACCCGGTGGTCGACGGCGAGGTCCCGTATCTGCGCCGCCCAGAAGGCCGTCGAACAGGTCCAGCCGTGCGCGAGGACGACGATGGGCGCGGCCGGGTTGTCCTCGGGTCCGTGCACCTCCACGTGCAACCGGGCGCCGTCGGCGGAGATGGCGGTCAGTTCGCGCGCGGGCGCGGGCGGCGCGTACGCCCCGTGCTCCACATGCGTCAGTCGGCTCACGCTCCCGCCTCCACCTTCTTGGCGCCCTTTGCGCCGGAGTTCTTGGTGCGCGACTCGGGCGTGGGCGGCTCGGCTGTACTCGGCTCGGCTGTACTCGGCTCGGTTGCGCTCGGCTCGGTTGCGCTCGGCTCGGCTGTACTCGGCTCGGCTGTACTCGGCTCGGTTGCGCTCGGCTTGGGGGCGCGCAGCACCTCGTACTCTCCCAGGTCCACCCGCCGGGTGGCGCTACGGAACTCGGTCGTCGTGCCGGGCCAGATGGTGGTGTTGCGGCCGTTCGCGTCCAGGTACCAGCTGGTGCAGCCGCCGGTGTTCCACACGGTGCGCAGCATCCGCTCCTGGACCCCGTCGTTCCAGCCCTCCACGGCGCCGGGGCGGGCGTCGAGAGCCGCGCGTCCGCCCAGGACGTCCAGCTGCCGCATGTAGTCGGCCATGTAGTTCAGCTGGGACTCGATCATGAGGATCATGCTGGAGTTCCCGAGCCCGGTGTTCGGGCCGATGATCGTCATCCAGTTGGGGAACCCGGCCGCGGTGGCCCCGCGCAGCGACTTCATGCCGCCGCGCCACGCCTCCGCGAGCGTCCTGCCCTCCGCTCCGACGACCCGGTCCGCGATCGGCATGTCGGTGACGTGGAAGCCCGTACCGAAGATGATCGCGTCGACCTCGGCGGTGCTGCCGTCGGCGGCGACGAGCGTGGAGCCGTCGATCCTGGCGAGTCCGGAGGCCACGACGTCGACGTTGGACCGGGTGAGCGCCGGATAGTAGGTGTTGGAGAGCAGGATCCGCTTGCACCCGATCCGGTAGTCGGGGGTCAACTTGGCCCGCAACGCCGGATCCTGGACGGCCCGCGTCATGTTCCGCCTGGCCAGCCGCTCGACGAGGCCGAGCTCGCCCGGCCGCTTCGTGAACGCCTGGACCTGCAGCTCCCTGATCCCCCACAGCAGTCCGCGCCGGGCCTGTGTGGTGAAGGGCAGTTGCTTGTGCAGCCACCGTTCGGCGCCGCTGATGGCCCGGTCGACCCGGGGCATCACCCACGGCGGCGTGCGCTGGAAGAGGGTCAGCCGGGACACGTCCGGCTGGATGGCGGGCACGATCTGGATGGCGGAGGCGCCCGTGCCGATCATGGCGACGCGCTTGCCGCGCAGGTCGTAGTCGTGGTCCCAGCGGGCCGAGTGGAAGACCTTGCCGGGGAAGGAGTCGATCCCCGGTATGCCGGGGATCCTGGGATCGGAGAGCGGCCCGGTCGCCGACACGACGACATCGGCGGTGAGGAAGCCACGGCTGGTCTCGATCCCCCACCGGAACTTCTCCTGGTCCCACGTCATCATCTTCACTTCGGAGTCGAAGCGCAGATGCGGGCGCAGCCCGAAGACGTCCGTGACGTGTTCCAGATAGGCCCGGATGTGCTCCTGCCCCGAGAAGGTGCGCGGCCAGTCGGGGTGGGGCGCGAACGAGAACGAGTACAGGTGCGAGGGCACATCGCAGGCGCACCCCGGGTAGCTGTTGTCCCGCCACGTACCCCCGACGCTGCCGGCCCGTTCCAGGACGACGAAGTCGGTGATCCCTTCGCGGCGCAGCCGCACCGCGGCCCCCAGACCGCCGAACCCGGACCCGATCACCGCGACGCGCACATGCTCGTGCTCGGTCATCCCGACCATCCCACGCCTCCCTAGCCGCCCGACTCTGCCAGTGAACACTGGCGCAATGGGAGAGTAGAGCAGCTCCGTACTGATGGGTAGGGTTGCGACCACGAAAGTTACCGACGGTACGACGTAGGGTTTCGCACGTGGCGGAGAAGCGTGAGTACCGGATGGAGGAGCTGGCCAAGGAGGCCGGCATCACCGTGCGCACCCTGCGCTTCTACCGGGAGCGCAAGCTGATTCCGCCGCCCCGCCGCGAGGGCCGTATCGCCTGGTACGACCACACGCACCTGGCCCGTCTGCGCACGATCTCGGCGCTGCTCGAACGCGGCCACACCCTCAGCGGCATCGCGGAGCTGGCCGAGGCCTTCGACCACGGCCGTGACGTCGGTGAACTCCTCGGTCTGGGCGAGCCCACCGAGGAGACCCCCGTCCGCCTCTCCCCCGAGGAGCTCGCCGACGTCTTCGCCGGCCAGGCCACCCCGGAGAACCTCGCCGCGGCCCTCGACCTCGGCTATCTCGGCACCGACGGGGGTGAGATCGTCCACGTCAGCCGCCGCCTGCTCGACGTCTCGGCGGCCCTGGTCCGCGAGGGCATCCCCCTGGCCGACGTCCTCACCGCCGCCCGCCGCGTCCGCGATCACGCCGACGCCCTCGCCGACCTCTTCGTCGGCATCATCCTCACGGAGAACCGCACGGCGGAAGACCTCAAACGCCTGCGCCCCCTGGCGAAGAGCGTGGTGGAGGCGGAAGTGTCGATGGCTCTGGACCGGCGGCTGCAGGGCTACAACTCGTAGACGACCGTCACCGGCGCATGGTCGGACCAGCGCTCCGCGTGCGTCGCCGCCCGCTCCACGAACCCCTTCACGGCCTTGCCCGCGAGCCCCGGCGTCGAGACGTGGTAGTCGATGCGCCATCCGCTGTCGTTGTCGAAGGCCCGTCCCCGGTACGACCACCACGAGTACGGCCCCTCGACATCCGGGTGCAGCGCCCGCACGACGTCGACGTACCCGCCGTCGCCCGCGTCCAGGACCCGCCCCAGCCACTCGCGCTCCTCGGGCAGGAAGCCGGAGTTCTTCTTGTTGGCACGCCAGTTCTTGAGGTCGGCCTCCTGGTGGGCGATGTTCCAGTCGCCGCAGACGACGACCTCGCGCCCGTCGGCGGCGGCGCGCTCGCGCAGCTCCTTCAGATGGGCGAGGAACTCGTCCATGAACCGGACCTTCTCGTCCTGCCGTTCGGTTCCGACCTCGCCGGAGGGCAGATAGAGGCTGGCGACGGTGACACCGGGGAGGTCGGCTTCGACGTACCGTCCGCTGGAGTCGAACTCCTCGGACCCGAACCCGATGCGCACCCGGTCGGGCTCGCGCCGGGTGTACAGGGAGACGCCCGCGCGCCCCTTGGCGGCCGCGGGGGCGTGCACGACGTACCACCCCTCCGGCGCCCGCACCTCCTCGGGCAGCTGCCCGGGCTCGGCCCGCACCTCCTGAAGGCACAGCACGTCCGCGGAGGTCTCCGCGAGCCACTCCACGAACCCCTTCTTCGCGGCGGCTCTGAGCCCGTTCACATTCACCGAGGTAACAGTCAGCACCCGGGCACGATACTTAATCCATTCCACCCAGAGGGCGCATACATGTACGATACCCTGCATGAGTATCCGCCCGGTCCCGTACGACCACCCCGACGCCGTCAAGCTCAACGACCAGGTGCAGGCCGAATACGCCGAGCGCTACGGCGATGAGGGTGATGTCACACCGCTCGACGCGTCGATGTTCAAGCCGCCCCTCGGCCTGTACCTCCTCGCCTACGACGAGCGGGACCGCCCGATCGCGTCCGGCGGCTGGCGCAGCCAGGACAGGAACGACGAGGGGTACTCGGACGGCGACGCCGAGCTCAAGCGCATGTACGTGACCCCGGAGGCCCGCGGTCTCGGCCTCGCCCGCCGCATCCTGGCCGCCCTGGAGGACGACGCCCGCGCGGCCGGCCGCACCCGCATGGTCCTGGAGACCGGCGCCAAGCAGCCCGAGGCGGTCGCCCTGTACCTTTCCAGCGGCTACGAGCCCTGCGCCAAGTTCGGCTACTACCGCTTCCACGAACTCAGCCTCTGCTATGCCAAGCCGCTGACCATTCGGTGAACGAGAGAGTGTGGCCGCACAGGCAAGAACCCCGCCGGACGAATCCGACGGGGTTCTGAATTGCAGTGGACCTGAGGGGATTTGAACCCCTGGCCCCCTCGATGCGAACGAGGTGCGCTACCGGACTGCGCCACAGGCCCTTGCAACGAGTGAAACTCTAGCATCCTCGTCGGGGTGCTTGGAAATCCGTTCCTGGCTGGTCAGCCGGGGCTCCCGAGCGCCTGGTCATTCGTTGGCGGCGCGCGGCCGTTCGCCGTCCTCGTACTGGTCGAACAGCGGAGTGCGACCGCGCTCACGGGCCCGCCGGGCGGACGCGGCGCGCCGGGCGTCACTGCGACCGTCGTCGGCGGCCTCGGCCGTCTCGGCGGCTTCGTGGCCCTCCTCGGCGGCGGGCTCCGCCTCCGGCTCGCTCGGCTCGACGGCGCTGGAGCGCGCCGAGCTCCATGCGTCCGGCGCCCCCAGATCGACGCTGGACGTGGCCCTGGGCGCGACCGGCGCGGTCACGTACGTCGGCAGCGGGACCGGCACCGGGTCCCAGCTGTCGCCCCGGCCGGGGCCCCGCTGACGCTCACGCTGCTGGTCGACCCACTCGGCGTGGTCGGTCTGCTCGACGAGGGCGCGGCGGTCGGCCGCGAGCGCGGAAAGTCCTGGGTCGGTCTCCGGCTCGGGGCTGTCGTCGGGCTCGTCGGCGCCGGGGTCGACGGTGGGCCGCCGGCGCGGCTGCCGCTCCCTGAGCCGCTGCGCCGCGGCCTCGGCCCGGCGCCGGTCCATGGTGTACGTGAAGCGCCGTCGCTCCTGGGCGCGCAGATACACGATGTACGAGCTCAGCATCAGGGCGGGCACGCCGGGCGCCCACAGGAACGCGAGCCCCCCGACGGCCGCCACGATCGCGCCGAGCGTGAAGGCGAGGAAGAGCATCACGGTCGTACGCCGTCGGCGCGCGAGCACCTTCGAGCGCCGGGCGCGCGCCGCGGCCTCCGCCGCGGAGGCCCGCCGCGCGGCCGGGACCCTGGAGGCCCCGGAGTTGGCCGAATCCGATCCCGAACTCGAATCCGACGCCGAACCCGACGACGGCGCGGGTTGGGCCGACTGCTGCGGCACCGCCCGGCCGGCCGCCGAGGAGCCCTGTGGGGCACCCTGCCGGGCGGCGGCCTGTGGCGCCTGCTGCGGTTCGGGCTGGGCGGGCGGCGGGAGTTGGGCCTTGGTCTGCTGCCGGACCGGAGGCATGGCGAAGGACCGGACGTCCACCGAGTCGGTGACGGCGTCCGGATCGGCGCTGGGCTCCCCCTCTTCGGCGGAGCGCGCCCGCAGGTCCTTGGCGTACCGGCGCTCCATTCCCGCCCGTCCGGACAGCAGCCGGATGGCGGTGCTGAAGCGTTCCGTCGGACGGGCTTCGTTCAGCTCGTCCTGCCTACGGAGCCACATCGGCACCAAGTAGGCGGCCCAGGCCCCGACGATGACTGCGTAGATGAGGCCGCTGCTGCTCACGCCTCACACGGTAGAGGGGTTTGCATGAGGCCATCTGCCAATTCGGCCGGTGTGTCGCACGATCCGGCTGATATTTCGAGCTTTTTTTGTGACCGATGCGATCAGCAGGCCGCAGGGAGCGCGAATTTAATGCCCCGAGCCGATCACGCACCGATCAATTTCGAACACACATTTCATTTACTGAGTGCCGGGCTTGCTCTGGTTCTCCGAACGGGCCTGCATCGATCGTGCCCGCCGCCAACGCCCCAGCAACCCCTCCGGCACCTCTTCCGCGGTGAGCGCGAAGACGAGATGGTCCCGCCAGGCCCCGTCGATGTGGAGATAACGCGGCCGGAGCCCTTCCTCGCGGAATCCGAGTTTCTCCACGACCCGCCGGCTCGGCCCGTTCTCCGGGCGAATGCAGACTTCGATGCGGTGCAGTCCGACCGTGCGGAAGCAGTGGTCGCTCACCAGCGCCACGGCCGTCGGCATCACTCCGCGCCCCGCCACCGACTGGTCCACCCAGTAGCCGATGTGCCCGGAGCACATCGATCCCCAGGTGATCCCGGCGACGGTCAGCTGCCCGACCAGACGCCCCTGGTACTCGATGACGAAGGGCAGCATCCGGCCCGCGTTGGCCTCGGCACGCAGATGCCGGACCATCTGGCGGTAGGTCGGCCGGTGCGCTATCGGACCGCTGGGCGTGGGCGGCGGAATCGTCGCCTCCCAGGGCCGCAGCCAGTCCCGGTTGCGCCGGTTCACCTCGCGCCAGGCCCGCTGGTCGCGCACCTTTATCGGCCGGAGGACGACATCGCCGTCCACCAGCTCGACGGGCCAGGATGGGCTGTTCAGCTCGCACCCCCACTGCCGCTGGGTCTGGGGTGGTCGCCGCCACGGATCTGGTCGACGGCGTGGATCAGAAGGGGCTCCAGTACGGCCAGGCCGTCCTTCACCCCGCCGGTGGAACCCGGCAGGTTGACGATCAGCGTCCGTCCCGCGACTCCGGCGAGCCCCCGGGACAGCGCCGCCGTGGGCACCTTCTCTCTCCCGAACGCCCTGATGGCCTCGGGAATGCCCGGCACCTCGTGATCGAGCACCCGCCGGGTCGCCTCGGGCGTCCGGTCGGTGGGCGAGATCCCGGTCCCGCCGGTGGTCACGATCACGTCGTACCCGCCGTCGACACCCGCGCGCAGTGCCGCTTCCACGGGGTCGCCGTCCGGCACCACCCGGGGGCCGTCGACCTCGAAGCCGTACGCCGTGAGCCCCTCGGCGATCAAGGGGCCGCCCTTGTCCTCATAGACCCCCCCGGCGGCTCTGTTCGAGGCCGTGACCACGAGCGCGCGGTACGACGGTGCCGTCATGCCCGGCTCCAGTCGCCCGACTTTCCGCCCGTCTTCTCTTCCACCCGTACGTCCGTGATGACCGCCCCCTTGTCGACCGCCTTGACCATGTCGATCACGGTGAGGGCCGCCACGCTGACCGCGGTGAGGGCCTCCATCTCGACGCCCGTACGGTCGGTGGTCTTCACGGTGGCGAGGATCTCGACGGCGTCGTCCGCGACCGACAGATCAAGCTTGACACCCGAGACCGACAACGGGTGACAGAGCGGGATCAGATCCGGGGTGCGCTTGGCGCCCATGATGCCCGCGATGCGCGCGGTGGCCAGGGCGTCGCCCTTGGGGACGCCCTCACCACGCAGCAGTTCGATCACACGGGGCGAGACCAGGACACGACCGCTGGCGCGGGCGGTGCGCGCGGTCACGTCCTTCCCGGAGACGTCGACCATACGGGCGGCGCCCGCCTCGTCGATGTGGGTCAGTCGGTCCTGCGTACTCATGTCTGCGCGGCGCTCCCGGTCGGGCCTCTTGTGCGCGACACGGTACCGCCACTCGGGGCACTCAGCCGAGCAGGACCACTTCGACCTCGGTGCCGGGCTCGACCGAGGTGACGTCCTCGGGGACGACGATCAGCGCGTCGGCATGGGCGAGGGCCGCGACCAGGTGGGATCCGGCGCCGCCGACCGGGGTCACCTTGCCGTCGGCGTACCTCCCGCGCAGGAACTGCCGACGGCCGTCCGGCGAGGTCAGCGCCTTGCCCGTCTCCAGGGTCGCCCTGGTGGTGGGGCGGTGGATGTCGTCCAGGCCCGACAGGGTGCGGATCGCGGGGCGGACGAACAACTCGAAGGAGACGTACGAAGAGACGGGGTTGCCGGGGAGCGCGAGCAGCGGGGTGTGCTCGGGGCCGATCGTGCCGAAGCCCTGGGGCTTGCCGGGCTGCATGGCGAGCTTGCGGAAGTCGATACCGCTGCCCTCCTCGTCCTCGTCGCCCACCGAGGACAGGGCCTCCTTGACGACGTCGTACGCGCCTACGCTCACGCCGCCCGTGGTGACCAGCAGGTCCGCGCGGATGAGCTGGTCCTCGATGGTCGCGCGGAGCGTCTCGGCGTCGTCGGCGACCGCGCCCACCCGGTAGGCGATGGCCCCGGCCTCGCGCGCGGCGGCACACAGGGCGAAGCTGTTGGAGTCGTAGATCTGGCCGGGGCCCAACGGCTCGTCGGGCTGGACGAGTTCACTGCCGGTGGACAGGACGACCACGCGCGGGCGCGGGCGCACGCGTACGGTGCCGCGGCCGATCGCGGCGAGCAGGCCGATCTGCGGCGGGCCGAGGATCGTGCCGGCCTCGAGGGCGCGGTCCCCCGCCTTCACGTCGCTCCCCTTCGCGCGCACATGCGCGCGTGCCTCGGCCGGGCGGTGGACGCGCACCTGGCCGGAGCCGCCCTCGGGGGCCGCGCTGTGGGCGCGCATCCCGGAGACGGGGCCCTCCCCCAGGCCGCCGTCGGTCCACTCCACCGGGACGACGGCCTCGGCGCCGGGCGGCAGTGGGGCGCCGGTCATGATGCGGGCGGCCTCACCGGGGCCCACATGGAGCCGCTCGCCCTGGCCGGCCGCCACGTCGCCGACGACCGTGAGGACCGCCGGATACTCCTCGCTCGCGCCCGCGACATCGGCGACCCGGACCGCGTACCCGTCCATCGAGCTGTTGTCGAACGGCGGCAGGGAGACCGGCACCGTGACGTCCTCGACCAGGACACAGCCCTGGGCGTCGAGGAGTTGCAGCTCGATGGGTTCGAGAGGGCGAACGGTCGCGAGGATGTCCTCCAGGTGCTCGGTCACCGACCAGAGATGGTCCTGGCCGGTGACACGGGTCGCGGCGCTGCTCAAATTCCTACATCTCCTCGGCTACGTAACTGCGAAGCCAGGTCCGGAAGTCCGGGCCCAGGTCCTCACGTTCGCACGCGAGCCTGACAATGGCACGCAGATAGTCGCCGCGGTCGCCGGTGTCATAGCGGCGGCCCTTGAAGACGACGCCGTGCACGGGGCCGCCGACCTTCTCGTCCTGCGCGAGCTGCTGGAGGGCGTCGGTGAGCTGGATCTCGCCGCCGCGGCCCGGCTCGGTCTTGCGGAGTATGTCGAAAATGTGCGGGTCGAGGACATAACGCCCGATGATCGCGTAGTTGCTGGGCGCGTCCGCCGGGTCCGGCTTCTCGACCAGGCCCGTCACCTTGACGAGGTCGCCCTCCGCGGTGGTCTCGACGGCCGCGCAGCCGTAGAGGTGGATCTGCTCGGGCGCGACCTCCATGAGCGCGATGACGCTGCCGCCGTACTGCTCCTGGACCTCGACCATGCGGGCGAGGAGGGGGTCACGGGGGTCGATCAGGTCGTCGCCGAGGAGCACGGCGAAGGGCTCGTGACCGACATGCGGAGCCGCACACAGGACGGCGTGGCCGAGGCCCTTGGGGTCGCCCTGGCGCACGTAGTGCATGGTGGCCAGGTCGCTGGACTCCTGGACCTTGGCGAGCCGGTCGGCGTCACCCTTCTTCTGGAGGGCGGACTCCAGCTCATAATTGCGGTCGAAGTGGTCCTCAAGGGGACGCTTGTTGCGGCCGGTGATCATCAGGACGTCGTCGAGACCCGCCGACACGGCCTCTTCGACCACGTACTGGATCGCCGGCTTGTCGACGACCGGCAGCATCTCCTTGGGAGTGGCCTTGGTGGCCGGCAGGAACCGGGTGCCGAGGCCTGCTGCGGGGATGACAGCCTTGCTGATCCTGGGGTGCGACTCAGTCATGCGCGTAACCATATCCGGTGGCTATGAGCGCAATCTGTTGGTCCCGTTAAATAGCTCTCATATGAGCGCATAAGGAACGGTACGGAGTGAGCTGTGAGCCACGTGGGACGTGCGGCAGAGTCTGACAAGCGAATGTTGCGGCGAGGATTCCTCGCGGTGAGAAGCAGGTTGACACCCTACGACCTGCGGGAAGCCGCCGGGACACTGGCACTGCGGGCGCTGGAGCTGCCGGAGCTGGCGCGAGCGCGCACGGTGGCGGCGTACGTCTCCGTGGGGAGCGAGCCGGGCACCCTCGCACTCCTGGACGCGCTCCACGCGCGCGGGGTGCGCGTGCTGCTGCCGGTCCTGATGGCGGACAACGACCTGGACTGGGGCGCGTACGCCGGAGAGGGCTCCCTGGAGCGTGTCCAACACGGCGGCAGGATGGCTCTCTTGGAGCCGGCGGGCGAGCGGCTCGGTCCCGAGGCCGTCCAGGACGCCGACGCCGTCCTGCTGCCCGGCCTGGCCGTGGACCGGCGCGGAATGCGTCTGGGCCGCGGCGGCGGCTCGTACGACCGCGTACTGGCCCGCCTGGAGCGTGCGGGGGCCGATCCCGCGCTGGTGGTGCTGCTGTACGACGCGGAGGTCGTCGAGCACGTCCCGGCGGAACCTCACGACCGTCCCGTCCACGCGGTGGTGACGCCCTCGGGGGTGCGTCGCTTCGGCTGACGGGCCCGGGTAGGTGAAAGGGCCCTCCACGCGTGCGTGGAGGGCCCTTTCACCTGTCGCCGTCAGTGACTCAAGGTCGCTTCCAGTGACTCACGGTCGCCGTCGGTGGCTCACGGCTTGAGCACCAGGGTGTCGCTCGTGCTCTTGTCGACCGCCTTGTCCGAGAAGGACCACGGCAGCAGTTCACCCTTGGCCCACTTGTCCGTCTGGTCGGTGTAGTGGGCGCTGAAGGCGTGCCCGGAGGCGCCGGAGAGGTTGATCCACTTCGACTTGTCGAAGTCGTCGAGGTTGACCACCATCCGCATGGACGGCACCCAGACCACTCCGTAGCCGCCCGCGGCGTTCCAGCCGGTCGCGTTGACCGTAGCCTCGCCGCCGCTGAGCTTCCAGGGGCCGCGGTTGAGCATGTACTGCAGGACGCCGGGACCGTCGGTGCCCATGGTCTGGTTCTTCAGGAACAGGCGGTGCAGCCGGCCCCAGCTCCAGGTGTCCATGTCCTTGCCGAGCTTGGCGGTCAGCTCCCAGCGGGCGTCCTTCATGGCCCGCGCGAACAACTGGTCGCGGTTGTCGGCCGCATCGTCGAGGCGCGTCTTGGGCGCCTTCCACCAGTCGTTGTTCTGATCGTCGATGATCTTGCGGACCACCTCGAACCAGCGGTCCCCGCCGTCCGGCTGCGCCTGGTCCGCCTCACGCTGACCGCACTCGCGCACGGTCTGGTTCTCGTCCGCGGGGCCGGTGGTGTCGACCGGGGCGACGTTCAGGCACTGGCCCTTGACCCGCAGCTCCTTGGGCAGCTTGTTGCCGAAGGCGAGCTTGAGGATGTTGCGCCAGGTCGCGTTGAAGTACGCGGCCGCCGCGGAGTCGGCGTCCTGGGTGTAGTCCCAGCCCTCCAGGAGCTTCTGCGCCTCGCGGACGTTCTTGTCGGCGACGTCGATCTTGAGCAGCTTGGGCACGATCAGCTTGGCGATCTCACTGCTGTCGTCGAGCTGCATCTGGCGCATGTCGTCGGTCGAGATCTTGCCGCCGCCCTTGATCTTCGCCTCGATGAGATCGGTGATCCGCTGGCTGCGCGTTCCGTAACCCCAGTCCGTGGTGAGCGTGTAGGGGTACTTGTCCTTGTCGACGACCGCCTGGTTGGCGGTCACGATGTAGCCGCGCTTCGGGTCGTACTCGTAGGGCAGCTCGGACTGCTTGATGTAGCCGGTCCACGTGTACTTGGGGTCCCAGCCGGGCGACGGGAGCGAGCCGTCGTCACCCTTCGACCGGGTCGGGATCTTGCCCGGCAGCTGGTAGCCGATGTGGTCGTTGGTGTCGGCGTAGATCAGGTTCTGCGAGGGCACGTCGAAGGACGCGGCCGCCTTGCGGAACTCGGACCAGTTCGACGCCTTGTCCAGCTGGAAGACGGCATCCATCGAGTTGCCCGGGTCCAGGGCGGTCCAGCGCAGCGCGATGGCGTAGCCGTCGCCGCGGTCGGGCGCCCCGCTGTCGACGGTGGCCTTCTTGCCGACCTTGACCAGTTCGTCGTCACGGTCGGAGAGCAGCGGCATCCCGTCCTTGGTCTCCCGGACGACGATCGTCTTGTCCCCGCCGCCCGCGACCTTGATCGTTTCCCTGCGGGTCGTGAAGGGCAGCACCTTGCCGTCGTACTCGTAGCCCTCGCCGGTGATCTTCTCCAGGTAGAGGTCGGTGACGTCGACCCCGGAGTTGGTCATGCCCCAGGCGATGTCCTGGTTGTGGCCGATGACCACGCCGGGCATGCCCGCGAAGGTGTATCCGGAGACGTCGTACTGGCACTTGCTGGAGACGCTCGTGCAGTGCAGGCCCATCTGGTACCAGACCGAGGGCAGCGAGGCCGACAGGTGCGGGTCGTTGGCCAGCAGCGGCTTGTTGGTGATCGTGTACTTGCCCGCGACGACCCAGGAGTTCGAGCCGATGCCGTTGCCGTTCACGCCGACGGCGGTGGGCACGTTGTCGAGCACGTTGTAGAGCCTGGAGAGCTGGCTCTGCAGGCCGTTGGGCGCGGTGGCGTTCCCCGCGAGGCCGGTGCCCGACGTGGACTGCGTCCCGCTGCCCGCCGTCGTGCTGCTGCCCTGGACGTACGACCCCGTGACGCTGTCGTACTGGCCCTCCTGGGTGATCGTCTTGTTCCGGCTGTACGGGTACTCCGGGTACAGGTCGGCGATCTGCTTCGGGCCCAGCCGGCTGGTCATCAGGGAGCGGTCGATCTCTTCCTGCATGTTGCCGCGCAGGTCCCAGGCCATCGCCTTCAGCCACGCGACCGAGTCGACCGGGGTCCACTCCTGGGGCTTGTAGTCGTTGGTGAAACCAAGGGCCGCGTACTCCAGGGAGATGTCCTTGCCGTCCTTGCCCTTCAGGTAGGCATTGACTCCCTTGGCGTACGCCTGGAGGTACTTCTTCGTGGAGGGCGACAGCTTCGTGTCGTACTCCTCCTTGGCGACCCGGTCCCAGCCCATCGTGCGCAGGAACTCGTCGTTCTTGACCTGGCTCGAGCCGAACATCTCGGACAGCCGGCCCGAGGTCATGTGACGGCGTACGTCCATCTCGTAGAACCGGTCCTGCGCCTGGACGTAGCCCTGCGCCATGAACAGGTCCGCGTCGGACGAGGCGTAGATCTGCGGGATCCCGTTGCCGTCCCGCTTGACGTCCACGGGACCCGACAGCCCGTCGAGCGTGAGGGAGCCCTTGGTCTGCGGGAAGGAGGCGCGGACGGTACTGACCCCCCAGTAACCGCCATAGGCAACGCCTCCGAAGAGGGCCAGAACCAGGACGATCAGGACCAGTCGGGCCTTGCGCCCCTTCTTCCTGCCGGACTTGCCCGGCTTCTGGCCGGAAGAGGCGGTGGTGTTCGGGGGCATCGCTGTCCTTGCTGTCCTAACGCGAGCGGCAGGCGGTCCTGGAGTGCTGGAGCAACCATAGGCGCAGGGCCCGACGCGCCTTGACGCGGAGTCGGGTACAGGACGGACGAGCGTTCGATCTCGGCCCCTGGAGTGTCAAGAAAGCGTCAAGAGTTAGGTAAGGTAACGAAGTACTTGGGCTCATGTACCGACTTCGGGCGTTCGGATCGACGTGCTGGGATCCACGCGATCACCTCGATTCCACGCGTTGACCTCGACGCGATCAGATCGAATCGACGTGTTCACATCCACACGTTCGAATCCAGTGCCCGGATTGGCGAGAAGGGAACAGCCGCTGACTGTCCACCACCTCAACCAGCTCCTGCTCGTCTGCTCGCTCGTTCTGCTCGTCGCGGTGGCAGCGGTTCGTATCTCTTCGCGCAGCGGGCTCCCCAGCCTGCTCGTCTACCTCGGCATCGGCATCGCCATGGGCCAGGACGGGGTCGGCAACGTCCACTTCAACAACGCCGAACTGACCCAGGTCATCGGGTACGCGGCCCTGGTCGTGATCCTGGCCGAGGGCGGCCTCGGCACGAAGTGGAAGGAAATCAAGCCGGCCCTGCCGGCGGCCACCTCGCTGGCACTGGTCGGCATCGCGGTGAGCGTCGGAGTGACGGCCACGGCCGCCCACTACCTGATCGGCCTGGAATGGCGGCAGGCGCTCATCATCGGTGCGGTGGTGTCCTCGACGGACGCGGCGGCCGTCTTCTCGGTGCTGCGGAAAGTACCCCTGCCCGCGCGCGTGACGGGCATCCTGGAGGCCGAGTCCGGCTTCAACGACGCCCCGGTGGTCATCCTCGTCGTCGCGTTCTGCACGGCGGGCCCCGTGGAGCACTGGTACGTGCTGCTGGGCGAGATAACCCTGGAACTGGCCATCGGCGCGGCCATCGGCCTCGCGGTGGGCTGGCTCGGCTCCTGGGGGCTGCGGCACGTCGCGCTGCCCGCCTCCGGCCTCTACCCGATCGCCGTGATGGCGATCGCGGTCACCGCCTACGCCGCCGGCGCGCTCGCGCACGGCAGCGGCTTCCTCGCCGTCTACCTCGCGGCGATGATGCTCGGCAACGCCAAACTGCCGCACTGGCCCGCCACCCGAGGCTTCGCCGAAGGGCTCGGCTGGATCGCCCAGATCGGCATGTTCGTCCTGCTCGGCCTGCTGGTCACCCCGCACGAGATGGGCGACGACATCGTGCCGGCCCTCGTCATCGGTCTGGTGCTCACCATGGTGGCGCGCCCCCTGAGCGTCGTGGTCGGCCTGCTGCCCTTCCGGATTCCGTGGCAGGAGCAGACGCTGCTGTCCTGGGCGGGCCTGCGCGGCGCCGTGCCCATCATCCTGGCGACCATCCCGATGGTGAGCGGCATCGCGGAGAGCCGCCGGATCTTCAACATCGTCTTCGTCCTCGTCGTCGCCTACACCCTCATCCAGGGCCCCACGCTGCCCTGGCTGGCCCGGAAGCTGCGGCTGGGCGAGTCCGAGGGCGCCGCCGACCTCGGGATCGAATCGGCACCCCTGGAGCGGCTGCGCGGCCATCTGCTGTCCGTCGCGATCCCGAAGGGTTCCCGCATGCACGGCGTGGAGGTGGCCGAGCTGCGCATGCCCTCGGGGGCCGCCGTCACCCTCGTCGTGCGCGACGGGACATCCTTCGTGCCGCTGCCCACGACCGTCCTGCGCCGCGGCGACGAGTTGCTCGTGGTGGCCACCGACCCGGTCCGGGACGCGGCCGAGCGACGGCTGCGCGCGGTGGGCCAGGGCGGCAAGCTGGCGGGCTGGCTGGGCCTCGCGGGCAACGGCGCCGGACCACACTCCCGACATTCCGGACAGTAAACGGGACATTAAGGGGCGATGTGCATTCGCAGGCGAACACCGCCATGGTGCTCACTTTCACAGGCACCGCAGCACTCGCCCCTGTACGATGAAGGCACACCTTGATCGAACCAACTCTGCCTGAAGCAGAGCTGGCGCGACCGTATGGCGGTCGTGACGCCCTCGCAGTGGGCGGCGCGGCATCTACCGCAGTTCCGCGCAAGAGGACAGCTCTCGGCGCCCCCCGCAGGGCGAGTGAGCCAAAGGGGTGCGACGGTGTCGAGAGGTCGAGCGCGCGAAGGCCCGAAGGGCTGAGCACGGTCGGCCTCTCGACACCGGCTACAGCACCCCGGAGGCGAACCGCTCGACAAAAGGGGCCGCGCTACCAGGCGGCAGAAAGGCACGGGCCGTGGCATCCACGGTCACCTCCCGCCCCGGATACGGACAGCTGCTGCGCACCCGCGGCGCCTGGACGTTCCTGCTCCCCGGCTTCGCCGCACGTCAGCCCTTCGCCATGCTGACGCTCTCCCTCGTACTCCTCGTCCAGCACACCACCGGCTCGTACGGGGCCGCCGGCGCCGTCGCCGCCGTCACCGGCGTCTCCATGGCGCTGTTCGCACCCTTCACCGGCCGTCTCGCCGACCGCCACGGCCAGCGGGCCGTCCTGCTGCCCGGCGTCCTGGTGCACGCCCTGGCAGGCCTCTCCCTGACGGCGCTGGCGCTGACGGACGCCCCCTTGTGGGCCCTTTTCCTCGCCGCCGTGCCGACCGGCGCCTCGGTGCCCCAGGTCGGACCCATGGTGCGCGCCCGCTGGGGCGTGAAGCTCCAGGACTCGCCCCTGATGACCACCGCGGCGGCCTTCGAGTCCGTCACGGACGAGCTGACCTTCGTGTTCGGCCCACTGCTCGCCACGGCGCTGTGCACCGCCGTGCACCCGGCCGCGGGCCTGCTGACCGAGGCCGGGCTGACGCTGATCGGCGGTCTCCTCTTCGCCTCACAGAAGAGCACCCAGCCCGCTGTCGCAGCCGCCGGGCACACGCGCGTGGAGCACGGCTTTGCGCTGAGGGTCCCCGGAGTGCGCGTGCTGATCGTGACCTTCCTGGGCATCGGCTCCGTCTTCGGCGGTATGCAGGTCTCGCTCGCCGCGTTCAGCGAGTCGATCGGCGAGCCCGGCCTGAACGGCGTCCTGTACGGCGTCTTCGCCGCGGGCAACATGCTCTCCGGCGTCGTCTGCGGAGCCATCGCCTGGAAGGTGGCCCCGCAGCGGCGGCTCGTCATCGGCTACGCCGCCCTGGCGCTCGCCGCGTGCGGACTGTGGGCCGCGCACTCCGTGGTCGCGCTCGCCGCGATCGGCCTCCTGGTCGGCATGTGCATCGCTCCGTCCCTGATCACCGGCTACACGCTGGTCGAGGGCCTGGTCCCGGCGGGCGCCCGCACCGAGGCCTTCACCTGGCTGACCGGCGCCGTCGCGCTCGGCCAGGCGGCGGCCGTCACGGTCGCCGGACAGCTGGAGGACCGCCTGTGGAACGGTGCCGGATTCCTGGTGCCGATGGCCGGTACGGCACTGGCGCTGGCGACCCTGCTGGCCCTGCGCTCACGGCTGGCCACGCGGCCCTCCGGACGCACCGTCGCACGTGGCGTCGGTCACCGAGTGCCGGTGACAGTGGACTGATCTCACGGAATACGTCAGTATGGATCGTCGTTAGCACTCACTGAGTGAGAGTGCCAGGAGGAAGACAAGTGCCGACCTACCAGTACCAGTGCACCGAGTGTGGCGAGGGCCTCGAGGCGGTGCAGAAGTTCACCGACGATGCCCTGACCGAGTGCCCCAACTGCGGTGGACGCCTGAAGAAGGTGTTCTCGGCCGTCGGCATTGTCTTCAAGGGCTCCGGCTTCTACCGCAACGACAGTCGTGGCTCGTCGTCGAGCAGCTCGCCGGCGTCCAAGCCGTCGACCTCCTCGCCCTCGCCGTCGACGACCTCGTCGTCCTCGTCCGACTCGAAGTCGTCGGGCAGCGGCTCGTCGAGCAGCAGCTCGGCCGCGTAGGACTTTCTGCCGGGGACCCCATCGTCGTCGACGTTGGGGTCCCCGGCATTTTCGGGAGCAGGGGTCCCGGCGTCGAGGCAGGGGCCTCGACGTTTTCCGAGGCAGGCCTTCGAAGCCCGCTACTGTGCTTGTCATGGCGAACGCAGAGATCGGTGTCATCGGCGGCTCGGGCTTCTACTCCTTCCTCGACGATGTGACCGAGATACAAGTCGACACCCCCTACGGGCCGCCGAGCGACTCCCTGTTCCTCGGCGAGATCGCCGGGCGACGGGTCGCCTTCCTTCCCCGCCACGGCCGCGGCCACCATCTGCCGCCGCACCGCATCAACTACCGGGCCAACCTCTGGGCGCTTCGTTCCGTCGGCGCCCGTCAGATCCTCGGACCCTGCGCGGTGGGCGGACTGCGCCCCCAGTACGGGCCGGGAACGCTGCTCGTGCCGGACCAGCTGGTCGACCGTACGAAGACGCGGACGCAGACGTTCTTCGACGGGCTGCCGCTGCCGGACGGCACCGTGCCGAACGTCGTGCACGTGTCGCTGGCCGACCCCTACTGCCCCGTCGGCCGCAAGGCCGCCCTCGAAGCGGCGCGCGGGCGCGACTGGGAGCCGGTGGACAGCGGCACGCTCGTGGTGATCGAGGGACCGCGGTTCTCCACCCGCGCCGAGTCATTGTGGCACCAGGCGCAGGGCTGGTCCGTGGTGGGCATGACCGGCCACCCCGAGGCCGCGCTCGCCCGTGAACTCGAGCTCTGCTACACCTCGTTGACCCTGGTCACCGACCTCGACGCGGGCGCGGAGGCCGGCGAGGGTGTCTCGCACGACGACGTGCTGAAGGTGTTCGCGTCGAACGTGGACCGGCTGCGGGACGTGCTGTACGACACGGTGGCGGCACTGCCGGAGAACGGGACGCGGGACTGTCTGTGCACGAAGGCGCTGGGTGGCATGGATCCGGGGTTCGAGCTGCAGTGACGGTGGCCCCGACGGGCGCTCGATGGGTGCCAACGGGCGCCGACGGGCGCTGACGGGCGCCGACGGGCGTTTTCACGTGGTGGAACTTCCCGTTCGGGTGAGGGAGTTGTCCACAACTCGTCGGTAGTCCACCGGCGCCGACGGACTCCGCCGTGAGGCCTCATCGTGGGATCGCAAGCCGATCTCTCGTCGCAGGTGGTGGTCCCATGGCACAGCACGCTCCTCTTGTACGCCCGCAGGACACGGATCTCGTACGGGCGCCGGACATGGATCCTGTACGGCCGCCCGGAACGGTTCTCGTACGGCCGCCCGGCGCGGACGCGCCTCCGATCTGCGAGGTGCCTCAGTTCGCCCCCGTGCACGTGCGCGGCGGACGGTACCGGCTGCGGCGCCTCACCCGGCACAAGCGGCGGGCCGTGGCCGCGGGGCTCGCCGTCACGGCGGCGGCCCTCGTGGCGGCGGGCCCCGGTGACGCCGGGCGGGCACGGGGCCATCCGACGGCGGCTCCTCCGTCCACGTCCGCTTCTTCCTCCATGTCCTCTTCTCCCTCTTCCCCTTCCGCTTCCGAGTCCGTGCGGGGGCGAGGGCGGGGCCCGGTGGAGATGGTGGCGGCGCCGGTGCGGATCGCCGACGCGGCCACGGTGCGGCTGCTCAGGCCGGGCGACCGGGTCGACGTGATCGCGGCGGACGGTGGCAGCGAGGCCCGCGTGGTCGCGGCCGGGGCGCGGGTGGCCGAGGTCCCGGACTTCGCCGCCACCGAGACCGGGGCGCTGGTGGTCCTCTCCGTGCCCCGGGCCACGGCGGCGCGACTGGCTGGCGCGGGCACGACGGCTCGGCTGGCGGTGACACTGTGTTGAGCGTCGTGCGCAATGCCGTACTGACGGCCTCCCTGGATATCGAATCGGTGTCAACTCGCTCGATCGTGCTACCGAATTGGACAGGTCCGGCGGGCCCTGCCGTAGGTTGCGGAGCTGTTTGTTCCACAACTTGTGCAGAGGGGCCTCTTGGTGAGCGAGAAGAAGCAACCCGGTGTCTGGGAGGGCTTCAAGGCCTTTCTGATGCGGGGCAACGTCATCGACCTGGCCGTCGCGGTGGTCATCGGCGCGGCCTTCACCAACATCGTCAACTCGGTGGTGAAGGGCATCATCAACCCGCTGGTGGGTGCGATAGGCACGCAGAGCCTCGACAGCTACAGCTACTGCCTCAAAGACCCCTGCAGAGGCACCGGGGACACGGCTACGGGCATCCGGATCATGTGGGGCTCCGTGCTGGGCGCCACGCTCAGCTTCGTGATCACCGCGGCCGTTGTCTACTTCCTGATGGTGCTGCCGATGTCGAAGTTCCTGGCCCGACAGGCGGCCCGGCAGAAGGCGAAGGAGGGCACCCAGGAGGTCATCGAGGTGTCCGAGCTGGAGGTGCTCAAGGAAATCCGCGACGCCCTGGTGGCCCAGCGCGGTTCGGGCAACAGCCACAACTGACGACGAAGGCCGGAGCCCCGCTCGGAACGCTCACGGACCGACTCCTGAAAGCCGGGGCCGGGCTCCGGAAGCGCGGGGGCCGACGCCGGACCATGGGGGCCGGGCTCCGGAAGCTCGGAGGCCGACCGCAAACGACAGTCGGGCTCCCGGAACACGGGGCCCAGCTGCGGACGGTCGGGGTCGGCGTCAGGCGACGCCGAGGCACGGCGGCTCAGATGTGGTGCGGCGGCTTCTCGTCGAGGAACCTCTTCAGGTCCGCCGCGCTGTCACCTTCACCGCCGGACTGCTCGCCCCATCCCCGGTCCGTGTCGTCCGAGGACTGCTGGCTCAGCGGGTCGTCGAAGATCAGCGCGGGCTTCGGAGCGCGCGGTGCGGACGCGTCACGCGGTTCGGGGGCGGCGGCGGTACTCATGCGTCCCAGAGTACGCCGACGGGCCCCCGGCCCACCCCGGTACGGCCGCGTCCTCCGGCCGTCAACCCGAGCGACCTGGACTCTTTTCTGCTGTGCTTGGCCCTATGACGTCCAGCGCCGCTTCCGAACCCACCCCGACGCCCAGGACGGCCCGGCTCGGGCCCCTGCGCAGAATGACCGCCCGGAGGAGGGACGAGGCGCACCGCGTCGCGTCGCCGCTGGAGCTCTTCTTCGACCTGTGCTTCGTCGTGGCCATCGCCCAGGCGGGCAGCGAGCTGGTGCACGCCGTGGCGGCGGGACACGCGGGCGAGGGCATCCTCAACTACGCGATGATCTTCTTCGCGATCTGGTGGGCGTGGATGAACTTCACCTGGTTCTCCTCGGCGTACGACAACGACGACGCGCTCTACCGGGTCGTGACGCTGGTGCAGATCGCCGGTGTCCTGGTCCTCGCCGCCGGGGTGTCTCAGGCGTTCGAGCACCATGTGTACACGTCCGTCTGGCTCGGGTACGTGATCATGCGGTTCGCGTTGATCGCCCAGTGGCTGCGGGCGGCCCGCGGCGCTCAGGGCCCCGAGAAGACCATGGCGTTGCGGTACGCGGGCGGTGTGTTCCTGTGCCAGATCGGCTGGCTGGGGCTGCTGGTCCTGCCGGAGCCCGGGCGTCCCTGGGTGTTCCTGGTGATGGCGATCGCCGAGATGTGCGTCCCTGTGTACGCGGAGAAGGACTTCGTCACCTCCTGGCATCCGCACCACGTCTCCGAGCGGTTCGGCCTGTTCACGATCATCGTGCTGGGCGAGACGATCGCCGCGTCGACGGTCGCCGTGAAGTCGGCGGTGGACGAGCACGACGCGCTGCGCGAGCTGTTGCCGATCGCCGCCGGCGGACTGCTGATCGTCTTCGCCGCCTGGTGGATCTACTTCGTGGTGCCCATCCACGGGCATCTGCGGTCCAACAGACAGTCGTTCCTGTGGGGCTACGGCCACTACCTGATCTTCTCGTCGGCGGCCGCGATCGGCGCGGGCCTGGAGGTCGCGGTCGAGGAGACGGTCGGTAAGACACAGATCTCGACGCTCGCCGCGTCCGCCGCGGTGACACTGCCGACGGCGCTGTACTTCCTCACGGTGTGGCTGTTGCACGCGCGCTATTTCAAGGTGGGCATCGCACAGCAACTCGTCCTGCCGACGGCGGCGTTGCTGGTGATCCTGTGCACCTTCCTGCGCAGCTGGGCGGTGCTCGCGGCGGGCGTCGTGGCGGCGCTGTCGGTGGCGGTCGGGGTGGCCCTGACGGCACGGATGGTCACAAAGGAGGGGGCGGGGACCGCGGGGCGGGAAACACTGGAGGCATGACAGTTGACGCTCTGACGGATGTCGCGGGGCTGCGCGTGGGACACGCGACGCGTACCGGCGACGGTTGGCTCACCGGCACCACGGTCGTGCTCGCCCCTGCGGGCGGCGCCATCGCGGCCGTGGACGTACGCGGCGGCGGGCCCGGCACCAAGGAGACCGACGCGCTCGACCCCCGCAACCTGGTGCAGAAGGTGGAGGCGGTCGTACTGACCGGCGGCAGCGCGTACGGCCTGGACTCCGCGTCCGGGGTGATGGCCTGGCTGGAGGAGCGGGGCCGCGGGGTGCGGGTGGGCCCCGATCCGGCGCACGTCGTGCCGGTCGTGCCCGCCGCCTGTGTCTTCGACCTGGGCCGCGGCGGCGACTTCCGGGCGAGGCCGGACGCGGCCACGGGCCGGGCCGCGGTCGAGGCTGCCGACGCGAGCGGGCCGGGCACGCCGGTGCCGGAGGGGTGCGTGGGCGCCGGGACGGGGGCGACGGTCGGGCGGATCAAGGGCGGGGTCGGGTCGGCGAGCGCCGTGCTCGACTCGGGGATCACGGTGGCCGCGCTGGTGGTGGCCAACGCGGCGGGTTCGGCGGTGGACCCGGAGACAGGGGTGTTGTACGGGGAGTTGCTGCGAGACGGTCGTACGGCGTATCCGTCCGCCGAGGTCCACGAGGCGGCGCGGCGACGGCTCGCCGAAGCCGCCGCGAAGAACTCGCCTCCCCCGCTGAACACCACGCTCGCCGTCGTCGCCACCGACGCCGACCTCACCCGCGCCCAGGCCCACAAGCTCGCCGGCACGGCACACGACGGCATCGCACGCGCCGTCCGCCCGGTCCACCTCCTGAACGACGGCGACACGGTCTTCGCCCTGGCCACGGGCGCCCGCCCGCTCAATCCCGACAACCCCCTGGCTCTCAACGAGATCCTCGCGGCGGGCGCGGATCTGGTCACCCGGGCGATCGTCCGCGCGGTACGAGCGGCCGACCCGGTGGACGGACCGGGCGGGGTGTGGCCGTCGTACGAGGAGCTGTACGGGAGCGCCTAGGCCCTGTCGTCAAATTCCCGTCTGCCCTGCGACGCCATGCACGCCCTCTCGCCGCACCGGGCACAGACCCAAGTACGTCCAGTACGAGGGC